>CALCSS010000032.1 GCA_937893835.1 uncultured Fidelibacterota bacterium | reverse complement strand
ATCATCCACATTATCAGAACAATATGTACTATACCAGAATCATCCTAACCCATTCAATCCAGTGACCAAGATACGCTATGACCTTCCTGATGATGCGTATGTCACGCTCACCATTCATGATATGATGGGCAGGAGGGTCAGAAGGCTTGTAGATGGTCCACAGACCGCAGGAAACAGATCTATCCAATGGAATGGCACCGATGAGCAGGGAAGAGCTATCTCGGCTGGATTATATCTATTTTCGATAAGTGCAGGGCAGTTCAATGAGACAAGGAAAATGATACTATTGAAATAGTATTATAAATGGTCGTAAGGATGCAGTCACTCAAACTATATGTTTTTTTTATACTAATTATAATTCTTGGTTCCATAGCGGATGGTTCACATAGATCAAAGGTAATTGGTTCCTCATCTGGAACAATGGTCTTGGAATTATCAATAGATACTATCATTGTTGATCAAAACAAATTGAAGGTAATGCCCTATCTCTCATTGGATAAGACTCCTGGAAAATATTCATTGCCAAAAGACATAGTGCCATTGGTCAATATTCCCAGAAATGCAAAAATCTTGATAGAGAGAAGTGATCCAATTGTATTAATGAATTTCAATCCACGTATCAATGGTAATGAAAAAATTAATAATGGATCTTTAAATCTGGTTGAGAAACAGCATCGCATGCCTAGTGCTAGTAATAATAAAGGCATATATATTGTTGAATCTAGACCGATCAATGGTGACATCGTATCACTACTAAATATTGATATCATTGAAAAGGTCAATGGTATGTGGGTGTGGTATAAAAAGACAGAAATTGAGATAAAATGGAATGGTAGTGGACAAACTAGATTATTATCTGATTATCTTTCTAAAGATCATAGATCATCAAGACATCAAACCATGGAACTTGATCAGAATATTCCTGAATATATGATATCAAATAATCTAATTCGCATAGACATCAATTCAGATGGTCTTTATAGGATTCCCCTAGATAGTCTCTACTCATTGGATCCATCCATTGAATCTATTGATATGAATATGATCCAATTATTCTCTGATGGTGTTGAACAACTGATCGATATTGACCCAAGCTTGGGATTGGTATTTTTTGGCAAGGCTGCTCCACCTCCAGAGGCGGTTGACTATGACCATAATTTTTACACAAGTACCAATCATTATTGGTTGACCTGGGGAAATGCAGAAGGCAGTCGTTACGGTATTGAGAATGTCTATCCTTCAG
>CALCSS010000031.1 GCA_937893835.1 uncultured Fidelibacterota bacterium | reverse complement strand
CAGGGATAATAATGCCCAACCAAATACTAAACATATGCCACCAATTGGGGTAATAGCACCAAGCCATCTTATATTAGTAAGAACTAAAATATATAGACTACCTGAAAATATTAATGTACCAGAAAATAAAAGATATGTTGGAATTCTAAGTAGATGGTGTGGTAAATGAAAACCAATGATTCCAATGAGGATAAGGCCCAATGAATGATACATTTGATATTTGACACCAGTTTCAAATATCTCTAGATCCAATGAAGTTACCCTAGACTTTAGTCCATGAGCCCCAAAAGCACCAATCAAGACAGACAAGGCTGCCATTAATGCTCCGGCAATCAACCAGGTCTTCATCTATTGGTCTGAATTTTGGACGATGGTCCTTACTGGATAAGGAATATCAATCCCTTCTTTTGAAAAACGTTTATGCACTCTCTTGATAAATTCATGTATGATGGGATTTTGGTCTCCATATTTATTTCCTCTAAAGTAGACAGCTAGGTCGATACTGGATTCTCCAAATGCTCTAAATTTAAAAGATGGTTCTGCATCTTTGTTGACCTCTTCCATACTATCATGAAGTTCTTTGGCGACTTCCATCACCACTTGACCGACATGATCTAAATCTGAATTATATGACACACCTAATGGAATCTTCACAGAGAAACTTGGATCCCCACTATCATAATTTTTAATAATTGCAGTAGAAAGTTTTGTATTTGGTATGTGTATCAAATTATTCGATCTTTCTAGCATTTTTGTATTTCTCCATGAGATGTTCTGGATATAGCCCATCTCGCCCGAATCAAGACTCACAAAATCACCTGGCTCGACCTTTTTACTTAAGAGAATATGTAAACCTGCAAAAACGTCGGACAGGGTATCCTTTAGTGCAAGGGATACCGCTAGTCCACCCACACCTAATGCAGTAAGCATTGGCGCGATAGAAATATCAAGGTTGTCCAATATGATCAAAAGGCCGATGACATAAACCGTGATCCAAACAATATTTGTAAATATTGTGGTTGATGGGAAGCCACCTCCCTGTTTCTTTGACCAAAGTTCTAAAAGACCAACCACGAGTTTCGCAGAAGCATGTGTGATGGAGGCAATCAATAGAATACTTAACAAATTCCCAACATATAAAGCATACTGGTCTGGAATTGGGGTGTCTTTCAATGCTAATGATAAGCCCAAAAGAAAGAACCAAAAAACTATTTGGGATTCCACTGATGAGATGATGACATCATCGCCTTCCCATTTTGAATGTTCTGCTATCTTACTTAGCCTTGAATGGACGACCACCTTGAATATCAAACCAAAAACTGTGGCACCAAGGATGACAATTAATGGAGAGAGCCATTGATCCAATGGGAATGCCATTTCCATCACCTTAGTCAAACCTAACCGATACTAGCTTAGAGATTCCTTTCTTTTCCTGGGTAACACCATACATATAGTCTGCGATTTCCATTGTTAGTTTATTATGAGTCACTATGATGAATTGAGTTTCATCACAAAATTTACCCAAGACCCTAGTAAACTTATGGATATTGACATCATCCAAGGGCGCATCAACCTCATCCAAAATACAATAAGGACTAGGCTTGACCTGGTATATGGAAAAAAGGAGTGATATGGCCGTGAGAGCCTTTTCACCACTTGACAAGAGACGTAGGGATGTATTCCTTTTACCTGGGGGTTGTGCCTCTATGGATATATCAGCCTCAAGAGGGTCAGGGTCTCCTAGAAGTCTTAGAGTCGCATTGCCACCTTCAAAGAACATCTTGAATAGATTCTCGAAATTTGTTTTGACCAAATCGAATGTCTCTTGGAATCGTTTCCGCGCGACTTTATCTATCTTACGAATTGTCTCTCTTAGGTTATCTTCTGCTTTGAGAAGGTCATCGCACTGAGTCGATAGTGTTTCCAGTCTCTCCACTTCCTCATGATATTCATCCTGAACGGCCATGTTCACTGGTCCAATGTTCTCAATGCTCCGTTGCATTTTTGCTATCTCAAGATCAAGTTGTTCCTCCGATGAATCAATGACCAGATCTTCTGGGATATTGGTGTTATAACGATCTCGTATGCGTTCCTCAATAAGTTTAATTCTTTGCTCTGTCTCAGTAGCCTCTATCTCAGCATTTTTCAGGTCTTCTAATATTTGTTCCCTATTTTTCTGTTCAGATGATATCCTTGCCTGTAATTCTTCGATGTTTTGATAGGTTTCTCTATACACTGATTGTTTTAGATCTACTATGGATCGCTGTTTATGAATTTCTGCATTGAGTGTTTCAAGCTCTTTTTCAGCACCTTCGGCATCTGACTGTAATTCATCATGCTTCAATTGTAATTCACTGATCTCCTGTTTGATCTTCCCTTGCCTTGCCTTGATCTCTTCAGATGTTTCTTCACCTGATGTTTTTTTGAACTTCAATTGATCTTTTCTAGACTCAAGTTCAATAAGCTTGATCCTTATCTCTTGGAGTAAATTTTGGAAATGGTCCTTCTCTTTCCTTGCAATCAGCATTGAATCATTTGCCTGATCTACCTTCTGCCCGTAGGATTCTAAGCTTTCATCCGCCTTTTTAATCCCTGGCTCCAGAGATAGAAGTGCCTTTTTTGATTGTATCAGCTCTAACTCTGCTTCTTTTTTACTCACTATCGAAGCCTCAAGTTGATCTCTATGCTGCTCGAGCATCATTTGACCACGAACGATGTTCATTGCTATATCAGAAGATCTCTTTCTCAGGTTATTTACTTCAATTAACTGGGCCTCTAATTCATCTTTGGACAAATTTATAAGATCCGATATGGAGATTGACCCTTTCTTTAATTCCTTTTGCTTTTTGATAAGTGAATCTAATTCTGATGAGATGAGGTCTAATTTCTCTTGTCTTCCCATCATATGACCATGTTCAGAAACCTGCCGATTTTTCAAGATCAGATTTTGCCCAGAATAAGCTCCTGTAGTGTCGACCAAATTCCATCCTGAGAGGTCATTGGATTCAACGGCCAAGTTAAGATCATCAACAACCAGTAGGCCACCTAATAGATAGTCAGCCAAAGGCCTTAGCTCCTTACTTGTCTTGACGAGGTCTGATGCGCGTGCCTTGACATTATCAACGGATGGCACCCTCTTCAGATCTGACGTTAATTCTGTAGCCTCTTTTAAGGGTATGACCGTTAGATCTCCAGCACTATTCTTGTTTGCCACATCCAAGGCTTTCATTGCAGATATCCTATCTCTGGCAATGAGACAATGTGATAGGTCTCCTAGCCCTGATTCTAGAGCGTCTCTATAAGAATTATCTACTTGGAACATATCTGCAACTGTCCCCAAGATACCAGGGAAGAGCTTAGGGTTTTCTAAAACAAAACGTGTCCCTTCTGGAAAACCTTCTTTGGACTCTATCAACTCATTATAAAAATCACGCTGACCACCAAGGGAATTTATCATTGCAGTCACACTATACTGTTCTTCAGACATAGAAACTTTCTTACTATTGAGATCTGAAAGTTTTGTCTCCAATGAATCAAAAAGTTTTTCTGATCTTAATAGTTCTGATGATAGCGCTTTTTTCTCTTTGTCTAATTTTTTTAGACTAAGCGCATCATTCTGACTATTACCTTTTTGATCCTTGATAATATCATTTAATTCATTGATATCAGAAGATCGATCTACGATCAGTGCCTTAGTCCTTTCATATAAGGAACGATCATCAGCGATCTTCCTTTGAAGTTCCCACCGCTCGTTTTGCACATTGTCTAGATCTTTTACAGTTTGTCGATATTTTTTTTCTATAACTTCAAATTTTTCTTTCTGTGACTTGTAGATATTAAGTTGCTCATCGATGGTGGGTTCCAGTTCTGTGATCTCCTTATCAAAGTCAAGCTTGAGCTGTTTTAGGTGCTCCATCTTACTAAAATTTGAACTCTTTTCCCTCTCCAAGCGATCAATAGTAAGCAAGGCTCCTCGCCCCTGTTCCGTGCACACTAAGACTCGATTACGCAAGGACTCTCTTTGCTGGCTCATTTCATCCATTATCGATTGGAATTCATTGAGCTCCGATCCCTGTGATTTATAGGTATCACGTAATTTCATCAAATCTTGTTCATGTGCAGAAGATTCTGATGATTTACTTTCTCTTAGATGACGGTATTCTTCAATTCTTGTCTTCAGAGGTAGGATAAGTGATCGGAACCGATGAACTTGAAGATAAGCGAGCTCCTTATCCTTGACCTCCAAGGTCTCAGTCAGTGTCGCATGTCTCTTGAACCTTTTTAACTGTAACTCTAGATGATGAACTTTTTGCTCAACCTCAGCGATAATATCTTGTATCCGTTCAAGATCTGCGTGAGTGATCTCAAATTTTCTTATGGTGGACCTTCTCTGGGATCTGTATTTATGGATTCCAGCAGCCTCCTCAAACATTTTACGTCG
>CALCSS010000030.1 GCA_937893835.1 uncultured Fidelibacterota bacterium | reverse complement strand
TCACGATAGGCATAAAAACATAAAAGGCCTTTGCATGGAAAGGCCTTTTATATTATCGATGATATTCTCTCCAACGATAGCTTATCGATCTCATCAAAGTCAGATAATAAAGGTGAATCTATGTCTAACACCGCTTTGACCTCTTTATTATGAATGATCGGTACTACGATCTCAGATATTGTATCAGAATCACATGATATATAGTTAGCATAAGTTCTAACATCATCAACAACGATGGTCTTTTTTTCTTTGGCTGATGTTCCACATACACCAAGACCTATAGGTATGTGCGTACATGCTAATATATTGCCCTGATAAGGTCCGATCTCCAATATTTTAGGATCTCTCATAACATAGAAGCCACAGAAGATCCAGTGGCCAAATTCCATATGCAAGACAGCTGACATCAATGACATTTTTGCTTCGAAGGATAATGCTAGATCACCAGAGAAGGCTGTCTCAACTATTCTTGATACTTTATCATATTTATCCTTTTTATCCATTAGGTCAAGAATAGATAAAAGTACATAATGATTGGAGCAGTAGTCGTATTCAATAGATTGACTGTATCATTATTGATACAGGAATAGCCAGAGATCAAAATGGTCTTTTTAGCCTTTGTCTCAACGATATTACCATTTGAGTCTTCATATTTGCCTTGTAAAGTTGCTCCAAGTATTGAATCAAATAAAGCTGCAAGAAAACCAGATAAGATAATACCGTATGTTATTTTGCTTGGTATTGGCATCAACCACCACACGGTAAGACCAATAATGCAACTCCCCATTAGAGATCCTAAAGTTCCAATGCGAGTTACTCCACCAGATAGACCATGGTCCATTGGCTTCAATGATATAATGGACAAAGGTTTATGCTTTGAAAGTTTTCCGAATTCAGTGGCCCAGGTATCTGACATTGCTGCAGCGATACTTGAAAAAAATAAAAAAATAAGAATTGGGTTTTCATTGAAATAATCCAAAGTGCATATTAATAATGCAATGCCTCCATTTGCATAAACTTGAATTATATCCCTTCTTGAACCTTTTGTTATGTAGAATGAGGTATTCTTTAATATTTTGCTTAATAATGAGCTTAGGACGAAAAAAATGGCTATTGGTATGAGATAATATTGGTGCCCAAGCATTACTATGATGATTCCCATTACAAGTCCACCAGAAAATCCACTTGATGTTAGAGCTTTTAATAGATATGCAATATAGAAAAGAAAAATGATCACAATGATCATTACAATCTTCTCTGATAATAATACATCGATCATTAGTTCCTTAGAAGAAGGAATTATTTCAAGAAAGCCGATCATAAATA
>CALCSS010000029.1 GCA_937893835.1 uncultured Fidelibacterota bacterium | reverse complement strand
TTTATATAGAGTGATGTAAAACCATCCAGAATTCGCTTGCCATGCTGTCGCATTATCTTGGTCTATGGTGGAGTCCATATCTATGGTGACAATTATGCCATTGGACTTTGGATCTAATGCAATTGATTCCAGGAGAATGTCTTTTGAATAGATGAAGGATATGGATAATGCAAGAAGGATTATTGATCTAGGTATTATTGCCACTTTCTTCATTATTGTTTTCTGATCATTGACTCATACTTTTTTAATTAGGCTTTGTTCAGTTTGAACGCGTAGGGTAATTTTATTAACCCAAATCAATTAATATATGAAATTTAAATCCATATCAATGATCACTCTAATTCTATTTGGTCCGATATTTGGCCAGTCAGAAGAATTAGACATTGATAACACCACCCCCAATAGTTCTGTACAGGGCGCATTTGGTGCGGTGACCATTGATGGAAAGATATGGAATCAAATTGCACTACGACCTGTTCTACCATTTGGGAAGCTATCTGTTGCTTTTGACATTGTGTTATACATTGACCAAGACGGTAACATACACGATGATGAGTGGGATTTCTCATCAGGAGAGAAGGTGAAGAACACCATAATAGATAAGATATACTATGTGCGCTATGGGAGCAGATGGGATAGGAATTATTTCAAGATAGGAGCCTTGGACAATGTGACCATGGGGCATGGTATCCTATTGCATAACTACACCAATACCCTCCTATATCCTCAGGTGCGCAAGGTTGGAATGGAATTCAAGACCCAGGCATTTGGTGTTAACATATTTGGTTTCACCAATGACTTCAAGGAGAATATGGGTCTTGCAGGGGTGAGGATATCCGCTCCTGTCAATTATGGACTAACAGCCGGAGTCTCATGGGTCGGGGACAGAAATCAGTATCTCGGACTCAGAGACGGAGACGGAGACGGTCGCCCAGACCTGGTTGATGATTTTCCAAACGATGACGATTGGTGGTTAGATACTGACGGTGATGGTTGGGCAGACAATGATACTATAAATGAATTTGACGTTGACGGTGATGGATGGACCGATTCAAGTTTTACATATCCACTATGGGGTATTGTCATTGATCTAGATGGCGTCACAACCAAGCCAGAGCCAATAAACATCAAAAAGGAATCTGAGTCATTTAACTCCTTTGCTCTAGATCTAGGTATGCCTTTGCTTAGAGATGGCCCTGTGACACTTGATGCCTACGCTCAATACGCTGCCTTATTGGGTAAGACCCTTGACCCTGAGGAGGATGCTGAGGAGGATGCTGGCTATGGTATCATACCTCTTGGACTGTCTGCAAGGTTTGGCCCAGCAAAGTTCAATTTTGAATTTAGAATGGTGCCAAAAGGCAATTTTGAATTTGGTTATTTTAACAGGTCCTACGAGATCGAGCGTGCGACATTCCAGGGTATAACAGGGAACCAGGGTACGATAATCACAAAATCCAAGAAGCTAGGCTCATATGGTCCACAAAATGGGTATTACTCCTCATTGAATATTGGTCTTGGGAGTTTATTTGATGCTGGAATGGCCTTCCAGAATCTTAATGGTGAGCAATATGATCCTGAGAGCAATAGTTTTCAGAATGCCTCGAACCAAAGTTTCACTGCTATCTTAAAATTAAAGAAGCCAATTAGTAAGATCGAGAAGGCATCTTGGTTCTACCAACAACGAAATGTACCCAACCCATTTGATTTTGAATATTCTGAGTCTACCATAACGGGCTATAATGTAGGTCTTAAACTTGGCAATGGAATGGTACTCACCTATGTATTTCGCCGAACCTTCCAAGATATGAATGGCGATGGTGATGTGTTGGACAAGGATGAGATGATCAATATGACAAGCATCGAGACCAGTTTCTCCTTTTAAGATGAATTCAAAAGAGATCAGGAAATCATTCATAGACTATTTTGAGGGAAGGGGACACAGGTTTACTCGTAGTTCATCTGTCGTGCCAATAGATGACCCAACCCTTCTATTTACAAATGCCGGCATGAATCAGTTCAAGCCAATATTCTTGGACCAGACCAAGGCCAGTCATCCAAGAGCTGTCAATAGTCAAAAATGCATTAGGGTCTCTGGTAAGCACAATGACCTTGAAGAAGTTGGCGTCGATACATTCCACCATACATTCTTTGAGATGTTGGGCAATTGGTCATTTGGAGACTATTATAAGAAAGAGGCAATTGAATGGGCCTGGGATCTTTTTACTAAAGAATGGAAACTCGATAAGCAGAGACTATGGGCGACGGTCTATGAGGATGATGATGAGGCATTTGAACTTTGGAAAGAAGTGACGGATATCGATTCGGACCGGGTGATCAGATGTGGCAAAAAGGATAATTTTTGGGAAATGGGTGAGACTGGACCCTGTGGTCCTTGCTCTGAGATACACTACTTTATTGGTGATGATGTGCAAGAGCAGGATTCATCAG
>CALCSS010000028.1 GCA_937893835.1 uncultured Fidelibacterota bacterium | reverse complement strand
CTATTAGAGTTAGGTCTCGTTCAGAAGATGACAAAGATAGGCGATCTATTAATGATATTGGGTATTTTGCACAGGCCGATATTTTAATTCTCTCTCCTGAGGATGGATCGATCAATAGTTCAGATGAGATCGTGATCTCTGCATCCCTTTTCAATGCGCCAAATGTGGATCAAAAAGATTTTGAGATCTACATAGATGAGAAGGACTATACAGATCAGACCATTATCTCTGGAGATGTCCTATCTTTGGTACCTAGCGAAGAGTTTCAATTTGGATTTCATAAGATCAAGATCAAGTTTAAAACGACCTCTGGAATCAATATACAGCCTATTGAATGGTCTTTTAGTATAAGCAAGGCTATGGGTAATATAGCAGAGTCATTCAACTATAAAGGTTATCTGGTAGGGAAACAGTCCACAAGCACAGCATCATCAATCTCTATAGATGACCGTCAATATACGGGTAAGATAGATGCAGAATTAAGTTGGGTAAAGGCCCGATACTCATTTCGAAGTTCTAGTCGTGAGTCCAAATTTGCTCAGCCAGTCGATCGGAAGACTCTTTCTTTACAGATCACGGATTACCTAAAAATTGAAAATGGGGATGTCTATCCATCAATATCTCAATTCATATTAGATGGTAAGAAGGTCAATGGTCGATATATAGATGTGGATGTAGGCTATGGATTTGGTTTCGATGGTTTTAATGTGTTGGGCAGAGATCTATTTGCCTTTGACTTCAAAGGATCGATTGAGATACAGACTGTTTCAGGATTACTCGCTAGAAAGGTTCAATACCAAAACGGTCTTGATCGTGCATATGAATTATTAACCAATGCTGTCAAATATGATGAATTTGGTAATAGGGTATACCTGCTTGATCGAAAAGGATATACCTTTCCAAGAAAAATAAATGCCGCAAGATTAGCCTTCTCATTCAATGACTGGTTCAAGGCAGGTCTACATTTTCTTAAGGCAAGGGATGACTTTGAAAAAATCAAGATACGTGCACCTGAGAATAGCCTTTTCTCCGTTGACACAAGTATCTTTGGTGATTCACTATCCTCGACATATACCTTGACACAATTCATTGATTCTCTCAATAATGATGATACAGTAAAGATAAAGAAAAAAAATTGGGATGATGGTAGCCCTCAAGAGAATCTGACATTTGGATTTGATCTTGAAGGATCTATGGACAATCGCAAACTACTGTTTCAAATGGGCTGGAACATGAGTCTTACCAATTACAATATTTGGGCTGGTAAAGCAAGTAAGGACTCATTGGATCTACTTATGGATACATTGAGTGATGGAAAATTAATGGGGAGTTATGATATATCTGCCATTGGGGATTTCATTGATTCATATGAGGATATATTTACCATTAACCCTCTCTATATGGCTCCGATATTACCCATTGACCCCATAGCCGCGGAGGAGAGTCCCTTAAGAGCCTTTTTGAATATGCCTTCTTCTGCGTATTACCTTCGCTTAAAGGGGAGTTATTCATTTAATAATATACTTATTCAATATCGACAACTTGGTCCACAATATAAAAGTTTTGGTAATCCATATTTGACAAATAACATTCGAGAGTTCACGATCAATGACAGGTTGTCGACTCTAGGTAGACGATTAATGTTTGTGGTCGGGTATAAGTATCGTGACAATAAGTTATCATCTCTAGTGGCACACCCAATTGCTACAAAGACTTTATCAATGAACACGACCCTTGTTCCTGGGCCTGGTGCTCCTTCGATCATTATGAATCTTCAGTCCATTG
This sequence comes from uncultured Fidelibacterota bacterium, assembly GCA_937893835.1. Taxonomy (GTDB): domain Bacteria; phylum Fidelibacterota; class Marinisomatia; order Marinisomatales; family UBA1611; genus NZWG01. The sequence continues at coordinate 540 of CALCSS010000028.1, read as the reverse complement.
GTAGAACAAATGGGATAGATTCGATTGATACAGACCAATATGGTAATTATCTAGGTGATAATAGAGAGGATTCCCAAGCACTAAATGTCATGGCATCTATAAACATTCCAGGAAATTTTGAAATTTTCACAACCACTACATCAATTAATCTGAATTCAATTACCTATAAAGATAACTTGGCATCTCAAAGAAATAAGAATTACTTTTTTCAAAAGTCTGAGACACAGTCCATATCTGCTACGATTTCCACACGATTTGAAATACCACTTAAGACATCCTCAACGTTTAACCAGACAAAGATAATCATACCATTTTTAGATGAAAATAATGTTGCTCAACAGCAGGTCAATACATGGACCTCCATAAGCACATCTGCACAATACGCTCTCTATGATAATAAGATGAGACTAAGGTCCGGCATAGACTTTACAACTAATGGAAAAAAGGATGATACATCCGTTAAACTCTATGGGGGTAAAATAGGCGCAGATTGGGATATTATAGATAAATTAACATTAAGTTTTAATAGTTCTATTAGAG
>CALCSS010000027.1 GCA_937893835.1 uncultured Fidelibacterota bacterium | reverse complement strand
AATTCTTCTATTATTATCTACCTTATTCTGATATTCAGAAGCAGATCTAGCAATTTCTCTTTGAAAATATCCTTGTTCAATAGCAGGGATTACTCCACCAATATTCTCAATTTCAGTGAAATAGTTTTCTGCCTTAGTCTCTATTTCATCTGTCAGTTTTTCTATATACCATGAGCCGCCTAATGGGTCGACAACATTTGATACACCTGTCTCATAAGCAATGATTTGTTGTGTTCTCAATGCAATTTCAGCTGCCTTTTCTGATGGAAGGGCTAGTGTCTCATCCATAGAATTTGTATGTAAACTTTGAGTCCCACCAAGAACACCGGCCAGTGCCTGAAATCCTGTTCGTGCTATATTGTTTTCTGGTTGTTGTGCAGTAAGACTACACCCAGCTGTCTGAGTATGGAACCTAAGTTTCCAAGATCTTTCATCCTTTGCTCCATACTTGTTTTTGAGTCGTTTTGCCCAAATACGACGAGCTGCACGAAATTTTGCGATCTCTTCAAAGAAATCTAGATGTGAATTGAAAAAGAATGAAAGCCTAGGTGCAAATTCATCTATACCTAGTCCGGCTTTAACACCATGCTCTATGTAGGAGAAACCATCAGCCAACGTAAATGCCAACTCTTGGGCAGCGGTAGACCCTGCTTCACGAATATGATATCCACTGATAGAAATAGTATTATAATTCGGCATTGACTGAGAACAATACGTGAGCATATCTGTTATGATACGCATAGATGGTTTTGGTGGAAAGATCCATTCTTTTTGAGCAGTAAATTCTTTTAAAATATCATTTTGAAGTGTACCCTTCAACACTGTTGGACTAATACCTTGATTCTCAGCAGTTGCAATATAAAAGGCTAGCAAGATTACAGCTGGACCATTTATAGTCTGTGATACAGTAATCTTATCAAGGTCAATACCATCAAATAATTGTTCCATCTCGCATATTGAGAATACACTCACACCACATTTGCCAACCTCGCCCTCCGATAAGGAGTGGTCAGGATCATAACCCATAAGTGTAGGCATGTCATATGCAACTGATAGTCCGGTCTGTCCTTTTTTTAGGAGCTGTTTGAATCTAAGATTTGTTTCTTCTGGAGTACCAAAGCCTGCAAATTGGCGCATTGTCCATAGTTTTCCACGATAAAGATTAGGGTGAATACCTCTTGTAAAAGGAAACTCACCTGGAAAACCCAACTTGTCCATATAATCACTATTAGGATCTTCAGGGAAATAGCAATTATCCTGTATCTCACCAGAGAGTGTATCAAAATCTGCATCTCTTGATTGAGATGAATCAATCTTCCTCTTCCACTTATCTAATGATTCTTGAAATAGGTCTAATTGGTCCACGTCTTTCATTTTATAATATAATCAAACATTAAGGTATCTAGCCTTATGGAGGTTTTGGAGAGTAAATATAATGATAATCATGAATAAAAGTCGATTATAAAGAAAGTTTATTGCTCTATTGAAAATAAAATTAAATCAAGAAAAATTTACAGATTAACAAATGACAGTATTTAGGTGGTAGATGTTTCTTGAACATTTATAATTTTTTTATTGATAAGGCTAAACCATCTACGTCTAGGCCAAGACTATTTAATATTTGGTCTCTAGACCCATGTTCAACAAATGAATCAGGTAGGCCAAGTCGCTTTAATTTCCCTGAAAAACCATTTTCTAATAACCACGATGCTACACCATCACCAAACCCTCCATTGATAGTACCTTCCTCTAGTGTAATAATATTAGAAAATTTATTCTGGATATTATCTAAACAAGCAGTATCCATAGGTTTGATAAATCTACAATTAACAACTTCAATTTTGATTCCTTGATGTACCAATTTTTCTGCTGCTTCAATTGCTGTATAAACCATTGGGCCAATCGCTAGAATAGCAACATCATCACCTTGTCGACAAATTTCCCAAGAACCAATTGGTAATAATTCCATTTGTCCTTGTTCGTCAAATTCTACTGAATTTGCTTTAGGGTAACGTATGGCAAAAGGTCTGTCATTGATATTTAATGCGGTATATAATAGATGCCGGAACTCATTGCCATTCTTGGGAGCAGTAACGATCATATCCTGGACACAGCGTAAATATGCGATGTCTAGTGCACCATGATGAGTAGGCCCATCTTCTCCCGCTATGCCTGATCGATCCATACAAAATATCACAGGTAAATGTTGAATCGCACAATCATGAATTATATGATCATATGCACGTTGTAAAAAGGTAGAATAGATTGCAGTAATTGGACGAATTCCCTGTGCAGCAAGCCCTGAGGCAAATGTCACACCATGACCTTCTGCAATGCCAACATCATAATATCTATCTGGGAATTCTTTTGAATATGGTACAAGACCCGTTCCCTCCCTCATTGCTGCAGTTATGCATACAGTATCCTTTCTATTCCTTGCAACCTCACATGCCAACTTACCAAAAACATCCTGAAAACTTGGTTTATTTACAACCGTCGATGAATCCTTAATATCACCATTAGATGGCTTGGATTTTCCATTAGGTTTTACTGCATGAAATTTGACCGCATCATCATGATATAAGCGATTTTCCATATCCAATGACACCATTCCCTTGCCTTTCTTCGTAAGAATATGTAAGAGTATAGGCTTTTCAATATCTTTAATATTCTCCAATGTATTGATCACCATATTTAAATCATGTCCATCAATAGGTCCAAAATAACGAAAACCAAGTTCATCAAATAAAATACCGGGAACGATCAGGCCCTTTAAACTTTCCTCAACTTTCTTAATAAATGACCTAGTAGTACCTTTTGCTATGGGCAATTTACCGGTCAAATCCCAAAATTCATTTCTAACCCTATTGTAAAGAGGATTTGATATGAGCCTCGTGAAATAGGAAGATATTGCCCCTACATTAGGACTAATTGACATTTCATTATCATTCAAGATCACCAATAATTGTTTACCCAAATGACCTGCATTATTTATACCCTCAAAAGCAAGTCCACCAGTCATTGACCCATCACCAATGATGGCCACCACTTTATATCTCTCATCTAGATGCGTTCTAGCTTCAGCGAGTCCCAATGCTGCAGATATGGATGTAGATGCATGTCCCGCGCCTATCACATCATACTCACTTTCTGACCTTTTCAAAAAACCACTTAAGCCTTTATGTTGTCTTATAGTTGGAAATTCTTCAAACCTACCGGTAAGTAATTTATGTGCATACCCTTGGTGACCCACATCCCATACAAGTTTATCATCAGGGGTATCATACACATAATGCAATGCAACAGTCAATTCAATAACACCTAAAGTTGGTGCCAAATGTCCTCCCACCTGGGTAATGGTATCTATTGTATAGGATCTCAACTCCGAACAAAGTTCTTTTAATTCTTCTTTTGATAGGTCCTTAATGTCTTCAGGACCATTTATATTTGGTAGATACTTAAGCGACATGGTATTGATCTATCTTTTTGTAATAGACCTCACTCTGTGGATCAAAAAGAACTCGATGGAAAATATCAACTTGATCTAATTCAGGATGAAAAGACAAACAAAGATGATGACCAGACAGTATGGCAATCG
>CALCSS010000026.1 GCA_937893835.1 uncultured Fidelibacterota bacterium | reverse complement strand
TGACATCTCCCTCTTGCATACCTGCATCCTGCGCAGGGCTATCTTTAACAACATCAGCGATAAGGGCTCCATTACGAGTACTTATATCCAATGCCTCAGCAGTCTCACTATCCAGGTCTTGAATGATAACCCCCAACCAAGAACGAGTCACATAGCCCTTATCGATCAGATCTGACATGATCCGATCTGCCATGTTTGAGGGGATTGCAAATCCAACCCCACGATTCCCCTTCTCATAGCCACCTGTCGCAATCGCAGTATTTATTCCAATCAGTTCTCCATCCATATTCAGAAGTGCGCCGCCACTATTTCCAGGATTTATTGCGGCATCTGTCTGTATGAAATCCTCATAACTTCCTGAGTCCAATATATTACTTCTTCCAATTGCTGATACTATACCTGTGGTCACCGTATGACTGAGATTTTCTGAGAAAGGACTACCTACTGCCATGACCCACTCACCGACCCTTAGATCATCAGAATTTCCCAACCGCATATCATCCAATTTATCAGCATCAATTTGAAGCACTGCGAGATCGGTCTTGGGATCTGTTCCAATAATGGTTGCATCAAATTCTCTCTTATCAAAGAGTTTTACTCTAATACCGTCCATTTCATCAACCACATGGTTATTGGTCAATATATATCCTTTCTCTGAGTCAACAATGACCCCTGACCCCAATGCATTTGTCTTGAACTCTCTTTTCCTTGGAATATTGGGTTGGAAAAAAAACCCGAAATCATCAAACTGCCTCATTGATATCACTTTGTCAGTGATAATGGTGACCACGGCTGGTTTGGCCTTTTCGGCAACATCTGCAAAGGCCTTACTGAATTGACTCACAACAGAATTTTGTGCCAATAAAGATCCAAACAATACAATGGATAAAAATAGTTTTTTCATGAATTTGATCCTGCTTTCTTTATATCTTCAAATGCACTATTGGCTTTTTGGTTCCCAAAAAATAAAAAAGCCCTGTCTAGAATTAGCAGGGCTTTTTTATAGAATGGCATCAATCTTACTTTAGGAAGAGCATCTTCTTCGTCGCTTGAAATCTATTGGTTTGAATTGAATAAAAATACATACCAGTGGATACTTTACTACCAGCATCATTTGTCCCATTCCAAATGATTGAATGGTATCCAGGCTGCATATCGCCTGATTTCAGACTTCTTACTTTATGTCCTGCCATATTATATACAGAAAGATCGACATGACCCTCCTGCGGCAGATCAAACCTGATCTCGGTTGAAGGGTTAAAAGGGTTAGGGAAGTTCTGCTGCAGTGAAAAATCACGAGGTATCAACTTGACCTCAGACTCAGTGGAACGAGCGATATATTGAATCAAATCTCCATTGGCACCCGCTAGCTTGATATTCTCTATTTGGACTGAACCTATATCGTAGTTTGAACCTTTGAACTCCACTGGAATTGCCAGATAGGAATTATTGGTAGGCTCTATGGTACCACCTTGCATGTCAGTGACAATGATCTTCTTGGTCTGATGGTCTGTCATATTTGATGAGACCATCACATTATTTTGAATCTCAATAAGGCGTGGGGCCTGAACATTGACCAGTTCTGTATTAAAATTCAATTCAAATTCCATACCTCTTATAGGACCATCATACTCTATGTTAACTAAAATACTAGATGACAAGGGGTCAGGATCAAGATCAATATATGCTATCTCATTTGGATCGAGATCAAAAGATCTTGAGGTAGTTGTACCAAAAATAATATCCACTATCATTATGACATCAGCAATATTGATATCCTCATCCATATTGACATCCACATTTCTGAATTCATCTTCCGTTGGAGTGTCTTCCTCGAGGATAAAATCGACAACTGCCAGCACATCGTTAATATCTGTATCGCTATCAAAATCAGCATCACCCAATGCATATGGCACTGTGCACGCGGTATTTGAATGCCTTGACTCCAACTCACCATAGTTCTCAGTGCTCCAATAGGCAGAGACATTGTAGCAATATTCAACATAGTTCGGACTCGCTGTGACAGTTGCGAATGTGTCTGTTGGTGAAGTAGCGACAACAAATGTCTCACTACCATCAACACCAACCTCATAGACCCTGTACTCAAGCAGCACATCATCACGATCTTCGGTCCCATACAAAGAGGAATCGTAGATCGGATGTGAAGGCTCGTCAGAGGAATATGTAGGTGTCAGTCCGACCGTACTAGCGGTCAAAGACTGGTCCACATTGGCAAGACTCTGATTGATAGGGTTGGACGAAGACATAGAAACCATACCGCCTCCGTATGACATCACCTGGGCTGCCATCATATAATCACCACCATATCCTAGGTAATCGCCATAGTTCCATGCCTCTCCCAAGAGTGTTACCATATTATCTGGATAGTCAACACCAACATCAATACCAAAACCCTCATAATTGGTCCAACCAGCTGCGTGTGTGGCAACCACATAGAATGATCCCTCTAGACCAGCAATATCTGGATATACAGTAGCCCATCCATTCTCAGCTGTTGTTTCTTCATCATGCAATAAGTTTCCTGGATAACCATTGAGGTCATCAAATACCAAGACCCTTACAGGGCCGTGCGTAGCATCAGGCCAGGGCCAGTAAAGGTCACCCTCAGATAATATTTTTATAGATGCCGCCAAGACATCAAAACTACCGCCTACGTCAAACCTGACTCCATGTGCTTGTCCATCTTCATAGGTATCATAAAAATAGAATGCATTACCCAAAACTCCATCATCATATCGCAATGTGACCTCTTCTCCATTACCTGGTTGCCTCCACTCTAGATAGACCTGCTCATCCAATGGGTTTGCATTCAAGCCTGCAGGATTTGGCATGTCAGGGCTTAGGACAAAATCCTGTTCTGTGGGATCGGCCTGAGCAAGAACCTCCACATCAGCGGTTGTTGTATAGAATCCTGATCTTCGAACCTGAACCGCATTCGAACCAACATCCAAGTTCCACAAGGTATAGGCTCCATCAGTCCCTGTAGTATCAGATGCGCTTCCTGAGGTCACTACGACACTATCAAGGAATGCACCATTTGGATCAGATATGGTTCCTGTTACATCACCAAATACATACACAGGCTGAGCAGTTACACTGACAGGGGCACTCTCATAATTATCCTCACCATCAGCTCCTTCATAGACCGTAGTAACACCAAATGTGTACTCAAGTTCATTGCTAAGGCCATAGACAGTATAACCTGTCGTATCAAAGACCTCACTGTTATTGACCATACCATCTACATATACATTGTACCCCAAGAAATCATATTCATTTCGACTCTGTCTACCATCGGATGTGACTGAAAAATTATCGACCAGCCACCAGTTTATCTCAAAGGAATTTGCTCCATAGCAGCGGAATCTCACAAAAAGATTATCTGATAGCCCACTTACATCGTAGCTGTAGTTTGTGAAAGTAAAGTTTTCTCCAGCATTTGAGAATTCTTCCAATGAGGTCCAGTTAACATCTGTACCACTCTTATACTCTATCGCAAAATACTCTGTACCTGTGGAACCAAAATTACTGAACTCAAGGTCAAATGCTATGGTTGCCTCAGTTAAAGCTCCTAGTGGAAGAACGGGAGAATACAAACTTTGATCATAGTCTAACACTGAAGGACTCCAATTGAATCTGAATGAAGGTTCAGGATTCCCAGTGAACTCATCATAGACCCAATTGTCACCATCTACAATCCAGAGATCCAATAGCCCTCCATCATCAAATGATTCACTGTATGGGACACCAAGGTTGTTGACCTCAGGAGATGTCCAATAGATAGAGACCTCTTCATCCCAGACCTCAGCATATACATTTGTCGGAGGAGCGGGTTCAAATGTACTTGGGGTAGCACAAACTGTCTCTGTTACCTCAGACTCACCCTCATCATAGAGAGTAGTAATATAGTAACAATATTCAGTCCCATTTGTTAGATCACTATGAGTAAAGGATAATTCTTGGGTACATGTCAAGACCACATTGTTCTCAGAATCATAAACACGGTAACAGGAAAAGGTACCGCATTCCTCTGGAATCTCTCTCAATGAATTATTGGTTGCCGCATAGCGTAGGGGATCCATTACCTCTTGAGTATATGCATCAATCACATCCTGAGAAAAACCTAGTTCGGCCATTTTCAATTCTTCCAAAGGCCAAACCGTCCTCACGGAATTATTCAATTGACTATTAGACCTTCCGCCAGTGACACTGATGGAGATCTCATAGTTACCTGTTGCCCCACCAAAACCATCCACAACCACATAATATTGACCAGGCTGTAGAGTCACAGCCCAGAGTCCACTGGGTGGATAGGGTGCTACATAATCAGGACAATTTGTAAAGTCATCGTCGTTGTAGTTTCCAGTGGAGGCTGGAGCAATACAGTCCTGATCGTTGGTAAAGATCTCTAACTTGGAATCGTAGTCAGTGTTATTGGAACACAATGTAAAATCATAAGTGGTCGTCTCGCTGACATTCAATGTATACGCGACATCCTCTCCTTGTGATCCAGATACTGGCCAATCATCACCCATTCCAGCATTAGTACCTTGATCGCTGAATGGCATCTCATTGACCGCATAGTCACCACAGCCTATATTGCCTACTGGCTCTCCCCATGAAACAATGTTCTCCTCATTCCCGCCAAACACATTGATGGCAGATGGTGGACAGAGCTCCTCATCCTGAGAAAAAAGAGAAGTATTAAAAGAAAAGATAAGTATTAATAATGTTAGTCTTGTTTTCACGGTATATCTCCAAAATAACATATTGATTGATAAAAGTTTAAACTGGGACAAAGGTTGATACGCCTTTACTCATATAAATTTAGGAAATCTCTCCAGTATTTCAATCAATTTTCTACAGGCTTCTCTGAAAACTGAAGATCCAATTATTAAAATTGATCTCTGAGGATTCTCCGTCATAGATATAGAATGGGAAATCTAGTCTAATGTAGATATCTTTCTCTAGTAGACTCGTATTAAGTCTAATGCCCATGCCTGCATCTACAAGATTTCTTTTTTCAAATTCTTGATTCAATATCCTATCACTTCCAGAAATACTCACATTATCGCGATCCCAGAAGATCCCTCCATCTATGAATGTGGCAAATTCCAAATTGATCGCTTCTTGGTCTGCCTTGGCAATATTCTTAAACAGGCTTAATTCAGTCGTGCTCGAGACAAGTGCCTCGGCACCTCTCTCACCTCTACCAACAAAAGCGCGAATATTGCCCTCTCCAGGCATATGGTAATGACCAAATAGAGTTTCACTGCCATAGAACTGGTCGACCAAATAATTTTTTCTTAACATATCATTAGAACTATTACCCTCAATGTTGTATCCTTCCTGACCCGGAACTCCTAATTCGTCAGCCCATATCTTTCCAGTGATGAGCCTCTGTTTTATATGGACAACAAAATTCCGATTCAGGTCAGGTCTTTTCTTACTCTCAAACCCAAGGACCTTCTTTAATTTGAATGTGGCCGTTCCAGTCAAACGATTGAAATTCCAAGTTGAAAAGGGTGCTATGGCAGTTGCCCCATTGAGATCAAATGATAGGGGTCCCGTGGCCATTCTCCATGTCCAATAACCAACAGCAATTTTGCCATTGGGGTCATAGCCTAATGGCTCTGCCCTTTCACGATCATATCTTGGTTGAACATATAGACCACTTGCAAAGGTATGAGTTGGAGTTCTACCATAGACTCGATTCCATTTTCTTTCGATCTCACCTCCAAACTCAATAACTCCAGGACGATCAAACCCCCAGAAATGGAAAGTAGTTCTTGGAAAAGAATGCACCGATTGGCGCCAGCCACCTAGATACCAATAAAGTCTTTTGGAGTTTAAAGCATAATTTGCACGAAATGTGGTACTCTCATAAGGGCCATAATCACGGTCAATGGTCAGACCAGGTGCAAGGTCCGACGTTTTGAAATCAAAATAGAGATACGGGGACCACCAATAGACCATCTCATCACGAGGATCATACCATACCCCCGGCCAGTCCAATAGGAAGGTTCTTTTCATCTTAGTCGTATTGTTCCTATGGTCCATGTCAAGTGTTTGAACGTCTGGGTCCAATGAGACGTGAATTGGCCTTTTATCAGTCACATATCTGAGTGTATCTTGAAATCGCCACAAATGCCCATCCCACCATCTTCTGTCGACCGAACCACCATCAAGGGTTGTCTCTATCTGCATCGGCATGAATCTAGTACCAAGACTCTTTATACCAAGTTCAATGTCCCATGTCCCTTGATCATTCTTTGAACTATTGAAAAAGGCAATGGCATAATCAAGTTTTCTAGTAGTATGTAACCATGGCTGAAAGAACCAGTCCAGGCTCTCACCAGAGAATTCCTCGATCGCATCAATGAACCGTTCCTCATTGACATGCTTGAGCTTCCACTTATCATAGTAATGTTGCATTGAACCATAGAATAGCGAGTCACCAAGAAGATATTTTAATTCAACTAGCATCAGAGATGGTTTTGTATATGCATTCCTTCTATAGGCATTACTACTATTGAACAAGTAAGATGGTCTACTAATGTTCTCATCAAAGCCACTTCTCATAAAACGTATCGCCCGCCACTGGTCAGAGTGCAGTTCATTGTCCAAGGGGTAATACTTTTTTGGAAACTTTTCATAGTCCTCATACAGACCAGTATCAAATCCGTGCGAGCCGTAACGGGTCATCAAGTAATTCATTGTCTGATTTGTAGTGAATCCTTCATCTAGCCAGGCCTCATCTACTTCATTATTTGCCAAGATACCATAAAAGTACACGTGCCCATACTCATGCATGATCAGGCCCTCACCATCGCGTCCATTCATGACCAGCATTGGGTACTCCATTCCCCCACTCTTGATCCTATCGGTTGTGGTGATCTGAGGATAGGGGTAATCTCCAAATCTTTGCTCAAGCCAATCAAGGGCACTGATGGAGCGCTCAAGCACAACCTTCGTCCACTCTTCACCACGATGCTTGTCATATAGAACGTGTACCTTGGTCTGCCCATCTCTGCTGATACCACCCTCATATAAAAAGTCCTTTGATGCGACCCAGGCAAAGTCATGAACATTCTCTGCAAAAAAGGTTACTACTCTTCGCTCATCCTCATCCACCTCGATGAGATTGGAATCATATATGTCTAGCCAGACGTTGTAGTCAATGGAAGTGTCCACCGTGACATCCTCCCACCCAGGATCGCCATCTGTGACGACCCCACTGGCGGCAATCACAAAAGCTTTTGGCAGATCGAATTTGACATTGAAATCACCAAATTCGCCGTAAAACTCACCCTCGGCATGGAATACATCCGCGTGCCAACCTTTTTCATCATAGACAACCATCTTAGGGTACCACTGTGCCATATTGTATTGACCCGCGTAGTGTCCTGCCCGCTCAACCATCTCACCGATGCGATGTGTCCAATTCAGATCGATGCGAATGGTCTGGCCAGGGCCAACCTTACGATTTAGTCGTGCCTCTAGGATGGTATCTTCTATCTTGTATTGATCGAGTATTGGTGTCTTATGTATCCATGAGGCCCCTTCTTTGGGCAGCGCAATGGACAGGTCGTGGACATCTATATTGCTTGTGAATCCCTCCAACTGATCAGTGAAATATTTTGCTCTATAACCACCGCCTGCCTTACCAAGGTATTCGCGATATTTCACTGAGCCTACTTGAAATGCGTTCGGATAGAGATGCAGGTATATGCGATCAAGAGAGTCCGGCGATTGATTTGTGTATTTTATAATTGAGTTACCCGTTACCTGGTGAATGGAATCATGTAGGGTGATATTCATATCGTAATCAACCTTTTGCTGCCAATAGTGATCCAGTGGGTCAGCAAATAGAATGATATCGACTAAAAGAAAGAAAAGGGGAAAGTAAGGGAAGGAGGTGCCAGAGTTTATTTTGGGATTATACAAGTAGTTGGTTGGCTCTATAGGTATGGTTTTAGGTCCTTATAAAATATCGCCTCCGACCTTGGACCTACATATTTTTGACGAATATATCCATCCCTGTCGATCAGGAAAGTAGTCGGGACACCCGTTATGCTTCTTCCGGTAGCTTGCCCATATAAAGCCGTGACCGATTGTGTCTCATTGCCATCAATGTCTGTGAGCAACGTATAGTTAATTCCCCATCTATCGGCAAAGGCGTTGATCTTCTTTGCGGAGCCTGATGTAAGTGTAACGCCAACTATCTCAAGTCCATCCTTCTGATATTTTTCAGATAGTTTTACAAAATCTGGAATTTCTTTGCGACATGGTCCACACCATGTTCCCCAAAAATTAAGTAGCACAACCTTGCCCCTGAACTGATTCATACTGACCCACTCTCCATCTAGGTCTGCCAAGGTAAAATCTGGAGCGATTATTTCATTCTCCTTCTTCTTCTTTTTCTTGGTCTCGTTGGTCTTGGTAACGGTACTGTTCTGCCTTGAGTCCTTACGCTGCGCTGAACCATTATCACAACCAACAAAACAAAATAAGATCACGAATAATACTCTTTGGAATAATGCAACGGTAGAAGAATGAAATATTTTGAATGGCCTATTCATCTCTCTTCCTCTCGTAATAGGATGATACGCCATCACTTAAAAATTCTGCGAATCCATTAGGAACATAGCCTCCCGTATCGGCAACGGTTGATTCATCCTCAGGGTCCAGTATGACATAGTATGGCTGCGTCGCTTGTTTGTATCGTTCAAACTGTAATTGAGCAAAGACCTGACTCATGGAATCTTTCTTATCAACATATAGCCTCGTGAGCACCATCTTGTCAAGCTGCTCCTTGACCGGTCTTTTTGGAAATACTCTTCGCTCCATGACCCGACAATTTGCACAATAGACACCCGTAAAATCAATGAACAATGGCTTTTTCTGCTCTTTGGCGGCTTTCAAGGCCTCATCATATTGGTCAACGAACCAACCCTCATTTATTGCGATCTCATCTTCAGTGGGTGGTGGTGGAACCAGTGCCTCCAGAATCTCATCCATGAGTCTAGGCATCTTCGAATAATGGTATGTAGGTGCTGAAGCGAATGACATCACAACGGGGTATAGTATAAAAACTGTGACCAGTATTGAAAGAGCGCGACCCTTGCCCAATTGAAAAGGTTTTATATTCTCTGAGGTACCGACTCTAAAGAGCCCAAGTAGATAACCAATCAGTAATAGACCGATCAAGATAAAAAGTACCAAGACAATGTTCCTTGGCAACAGACCTAGACCCCATTCAAGATCTGGGACCCATAAAAATTTTATTGCTGCTGCTATCTCAATGAAACCAAATCCTATCTTTAGCGTCTCCATCCATGCACCGGAATTGGGCAACTTATCTAGGGCCTTGGGAAAAAGTGACAAGGCAACAAAGGGAACCGCAAAGACCACTCCATAGATGGCCATACCATAGATACTGGTAAGGACACTACCAGCCGTACCAGCAGCGGCAACGACCAGAAGAGTTCCAACTACAGGAACGGTACAACTAAAACTTGTAATGGCAAAGGCAACACCCAATAAAAATGATCCTATGTAGGCACTGTTTGCAGATTGCCCGGCCTTGTCCGTAGTGTTGACCAGACCCCCAGCGATGTTCACATTTACAATGCCAAACATCCACAATGCAAAGAAAATAAATAAGACACCAAGACCAAGATTTATCCATGGATCTGTTGCTATCAGGTTCCCTATGTTAGCATACTTTGACTGAGTGGCCACATCGTTCACACCCCAGGATAGGAATCCTACCACCAGACCGATCAGAACAAATGTGCCTGCTATTCCAAGACCGTAGAAGGTTGCGATGGTATTTCGACCAATGTTCTTATCCTCAGACATTTTTCCAAAGAAGGAAATGATGATCGGAAGCATCGGATAGACGCAGGGCATCACCCAACTAAGCATTGCACCACCAATAGCAAGAAGTAATATGCTTAAAAGTGTTCTGTCACCATCCTCAGTATTGCCATCATCATTTTTGGTACTTGCGATATTGAAGGTTGCCCTATTTGACCTTGGCTCGCCCTCCTCTACGACCACCTGAACCGTCTCTGTTTGGGTCAATGGTGGATAACATAGTCTAGCATTGCAGACCATATAGAACACCTCAACGACTATGGAGTGCGTTCCCGGCTGGACACTTCTTTTTAATCTTAAAGGGAAAATGAATTCTGTATCACCCTCATGATAGTAGGTATCAGTCTCGAACCCAGGATCAAATACATATAGTGGCTCTGGCTCTCTGACGGGCGCAACGGTACCTACGGCAGAACCACTGATACTGATCTCCGTTGGAAGAGGACCATCGCTCACGTCGTAGATGGAATATATGTGCCACTCTTGATCCATCTCCGCACGTATCTTGACCTCTATGACCTCTCCTGCTCTCGCTGGAGAGTCAACCCTTGCTGATATTGAGACAGGGTTTTCAGCAGACTGTGAGCTCAGCAGCGCTGATAAGAGGGTGAATAATATAAAGTTCTTCAATTTAAATACGGGTGTTTTTCGACGCGAAAAATAATGGGTTTATTATTTTAACTCAACCATTCTTTACTAATTTCATTTTCTTTTTTATCATTGATCATGGCATTCAATTTTGAGAGTTTGGCCCTGGCTGCTTTCTTTCCATTTTCAAAGAGAATCTCGCCAGAGTCAAACCTTGACCAATGCAGGCCCATTGTATCAGGTCTAATAACAAGATCTGCATCAGAAGCGAGTCTCGCTTTCAATCTGTTCGAGGTGATGATATCAGATCTGATCTTTATCGATCGTGCATTTGGCCTATTCAATCTTTCAAATTCATAGAGCCCAATGTCCACCGCCAGCGTAAGGTCACAGAGATCTTTCAACACGGGAACGGGTATTGGCATGCCGACACCACCATCAACGATCATTCTGCCACCTTCCTCGATCGGCTCCATGACCCCAGGTATTGCACAACTCATTACCAATGCATCTATGAGGTCACCCTTGTCTGATATGAGATCATCACCAGTCTCTATGTCTGTAGATACGATCTTAAGAGGGATCTTCATCTCTTCAAATGTTCGGACTGGCATGAGAAGTTCCAAGACCTCTCTGAGTTGATCGTTCTTTATGATGGAACTCTTGTGGAGGCTCATGATGGCCAGGACGTGTTCAGTAAGGGTCTTTTTTATCCCATGGGCAAAGGAACCGGGAGAACCATTATCGATAAATCTTTTGGATGTTGTACCATCAAATGTTGCGGAGGACCAGATATTACGAAAATGTTCCTCGACCCATTTACCATCAAGGCTATATGCATACATGGCACCGATCACGGCGCCTGCACTTACACCTGCGATCATATCGATCTCTACTCCGGCGCTATCCAACTCTTGCAGAACTCCTACATGTGCAGCACCTCGGACTCCTCCTCCTCCCAAGGCGATGCCCAAAGAAGGTCTTTTCACTTATCTCTTTTTTCTAATCGGACCTTCATCGCGACCCTGCGATTTGGATTGTCTCTAGCATCTCTTGGCAAACTTACGATCTGATCTATGACCTGCTCTCCTTGGACCACTTGGCCAAAGACGGTGTATTGTCCATTTAAATGAGGTGCATTTGCTGCACATATGAAGAACTGACTTCCTCCACTATTTGGATCGGTAGAGCGTGCCATCGACAGGATGCCACGATTGTGACTGATGTCACTGAACTCAGCAGGTAAGTTCCAGGACAGGTTATTCTCCTCGTCACCTATGCCATAGTATTTTGCGGCATGACCACCCGTCCCATAACTGGCCTTGTTGTCACCCTTTGTATTAGGGTCTCCACCTTGGATCATAAATCCTGGGATCACTCGATGGAATATCGTGCCATCATAGTATCCATTTTTGGTATGAAGTTTAAAACTCTCCACATGCTTCGGCGCTGCCTCTTCAAAGAATTCCACCACCATGTCCCCATACTCCGTCGTGATGACCGCCACCTCTATCTTGACCCCATCTGGCTGACTGGACTGAGACTGTTCCTGTCCCAAATTTTGATTTTCTTGTTCAATATTCACAGGTTCTTCCTTTTTTGATTTTCCACAACTCATATTAGAAAGGCCTAATACAAGTATGAATGGTATTACGTGTTTCATGATAAGTATCTACTCCCAGGTTTTTGTATTGGAATTGCAGCCAGATCATCTGGGACCTCATCATCCCCATAACTAACTGCATCTAATTCAACGATTGAAAATTGGTTCTCATGCAATGACGCTGTCCCATTGCTTCTGTCGACCAGGACGCCCACACCAATGGCCTCTGCATCCAGATCCGATATCAGGTCCATCACCTCCTTGACAGATCCGCCAGTTGTGATCACGTCCTCTACCACAAGGACACGCTCTCCCTTTAAGATCTCAAATCCTCTTCGAATGACCATCTCACCATTCTCTCTCTCAGCAAAAATGGTCCTACAGCCAAGCTGTGTACCGACCTCGGTCCCTAGTACGATACCTCCAATGGCTGGAGAGATCACAACATCTGGTTCCTTGTGCTCAAATTCATCTGCTATCATGATAGAGAAGGCCGTAAGATACTCCGGATGCTGGAGGACCTTCGCGCACTGGAAGTAGGTCGAACTGTGCCTGCCAGAGGTCAACACAAAGTGTCCGTCCAAGAGTGCCTCTGTCGATCTGAAGATGGATATCATATGCTCCTGCTCAGTCATCTAATCTAATATTTCCCTCATTTGTTCAACATAATTGGCTGCGGCAGAATGTATGGATCTTTCACTCATGTCTCCAACAAAACTTATCCCTCTAGAGACATTGATGATCCCAGTCCCTGAGCGGTTTCCCTCCCTCAGACTTTGGGATAGATCTCCGCCCTGCGCTCCGACTCCAGGGATCAGCATGGGAATGCCAGGCGCAGCATCACGTATCTTGGCCAACTCATCCGGGGCTGTGGCACCAACGACCATTCCCACATTATCATTGTCATTGAGTCCATTGATCAGTTGGGCAACGTGCAAGTAGAGCGGGTCATCATCGATCAGATTGTCCTGCAATTCACTCGCAGAATCATTGGAGGTCCTACATAATATGAAGGCCCCCTTTTCCTCTCTGTCCAAAAAAGGTAGGACACTGTCACTGCCCATATAGGGATTGAGGGTCACACTATCAAATCCAAAGTGGTCAAATATGCTTTTCGCATACTGGGCTGCCGTATTGCCAATGTCACCTCTCTTTGCATCAGCTATCTTCACGTGTTCCTTCCCGATGTAACTGACCGTCTCCTCCAGCCAGGCAAACCCAACAGCACCCCATCGCTCAAAGAACGCAAAGTTGGGCTTATATGCTACAGCATACTCCCTTGTCGCATCTATCACTTTGAATGTGTGGTCCTTGAGACTTG
>CALCSS010000025.1 GCA_937893835.1 uncultured Fidelibacterota bacterium | reverse complement strand
TATCATAAAAAAGGCTATTAATTATATTTGGTTCTGTAACATAATGCGAAGCTAATCCCCCACCACTCCACTCACTATTTGATGCTTCATTTTGAGCAATAGTAGAATTATACAGATTAAGGATTGCAGACCAGCCAAAAATTGCCCCTCCACTTAGTGCGCTATTATTAACGAGAGTCAATCTATTGAAAGTAGCATGAACTACAATGGAAGCTTGTCCTGATTCTGATCCAAAGAAAATACCACCGCCTGAATTATGATTAGATACATTATTAGCAATGGTTGAGTTTTCAAAAAGAACATTATCTGCTCTATAAAATGCTGCTCCACCACCACCACTTGGATAATCAGGACCAGATGAAGAATTATTATTAAGGATAATATTGTCAATGATAATATCATTGCTTAGATAGATCGCTATCCCACCACCAGCTCCAGTCGCAGCAGTGTTATTGATTATTTCTGTATCATATATTTCCAAACTATCTGACCATTCTTGGTAAATGCCACCGCCACCTCCAAAGGTGGGATAATCATAGTCTGGATCTGGATTGTAACCAGCTGCATTATTATTTGATATGCTGCATCCTTGTACAAGTAGTTTTCCTCCTCCAACAGTTGCGATGGCACCTCCCCACCAGGCTCCATTATTGGCAAAACTTGAGTTGTATATCTCACATGTCGTAAGAGGGTCAACGTATATAGCACCACCCAAGGCTTCGCTTGTATTGAGATTGAAGGTTGAGTTTTGGACCTTCACATCAGATTCAATGGAATTTATTGCAGCACCATTGTTTGAAGAAGTATTATTGGAAAAATCGACATTAGCAACCTCAATGGTTGATCCGGAACTGTAGATACCGCCACCATCAATAGAATTCCCCCGTTTGATAATAAAGTTTTCAACTCTTGTTGTATCTGTCTGACAGTCCACTATACTTATTTGTGGTGAGGATATAGGCTGGTTGATCTTGGTTTCTTCTCTAGATTCTCCAATTAATGATATTGCTTTGTTAGAGATGACTATGCCACCTTCGTAAATACCGTTGGATACATAAACAGTATCCATTTCGTTTGCCTCATCGATCCCCTTTTGGATCGTTAGATAGGGGCTATCAGTCGTACCATCGCCTGATTCATCATCACCATTGCTAGACACATAAATGGTCTCTGCGTTTGATATGGTAAGTGCAGATGTCAGTAATGCCATTGTGAAATATTTATAATTGGTCATTTTTTCTTAGCCTTTATTTTTTCAGAATGATTGAAGATCGTAGTTGTAATGCAATCTACTCTCCATAAAATTAAGTTAACAAATGGTCTATGTAGTATAATAAAATTTGTTATAATTCTTAGACACCATGGGTCGATGGGTCATTATGAATAAACTTGTTAAAACAACTTCCAAATCTGTAGTTTAGGTTGCAATTATTATATGGAAAACACCGTCGTTGCCACCAATCGAAAAGCATTCCACGAATATCATATTCTTGAGAAATTCGAGGCTGGGATTCAACTGAAGGGTAGCGAGGTAAAAAGCATAAGGGAAGGAAAGGCAAGTCTAAAGCAGGCATATATACTCATACGGAAGGGAGAGGCATGGCTCAGAGGGGCTCACATTGCAAGTTACAGTCACACAGGTTTTGAAGGACACGAACCTGTCAGAGACAGGAAATTACTTTTACACAAGAGAGAGATCCAAAAGATCAACTCTAAGTTGGCCGAGAAAGGGTTAACGGCCGTTCCCACAAAATTGTATTTTAAGGGTGGATTCATCAAACTGGAGTTTGGCCTTGCCAAAGGAAAAAAACTATATGACAAGCGAGACACAAAAAAGAAGCGAGATGTTGAGAGAGACATCCAGAGGGCTTTGAAGGCTGAATGACATACCCATCCATCAATGAGCAGATGGACCTTATAAAGAGAGGTACGGAGGAGATCATTCCAGAGGATGAACTTGTCAAGAAACTTGAAAGGTCTCGATCAGATCATTCGCCCCTCATCGTAAAATTAGGTTGTGACCCTAGTCGGCCGGACCTACACATAGGCCACGGTGTCGTGCTCAGAAAATTAAGGCATTTCCAAGACCTCGGTCATACTGCTGTGCTTGTCATAGGTGATTTTACTGCCATGATAGGAGACCCGTCTGGTAGGAACAAGACCAGACCACAGCTTACTCTTGAAGAGGCACGGTCAAATGCGAAGAGCTATGTTGAGCAGGCTAAAGTAATACTTGATATAGATACCGTGAAAATCAAATATAATTCGGAATGGCTTAATAAGATGAACTTCAATGATGTAGTGAAACTGGCTGGCTCCTATACAGTTGCCA
The DNA here is from genome assembly GCA_937893835.1 of uncultured Fidelibacterota bacterium. Classification (GTDB taxonomy): domain Bacteria; phylum Fidelibacterota; class Marinisomatia; order Marinisomatales; family UBA1611; genus NZWG01. The sequence continues at coordinate 7,207 of CALCSS010000025.1, read as the reverse complement.
GGATGCTTGAGAGGGATGATTTCACAAAACGATTTCAGTCTGAGGTTCCCATATCCATACATGAGTTCCTATATCCCTTGGCCCAGGCACAGGACTCAGTAGAGTTAGAGGCTGATGTCGAGCTGGGTGGTACGGATCAAAAATTCAATCTTTTAGTTGGAAGGGATCTACAGAAATATAATGGCCAAGAGCCGCAATGCATCATCACCACACCACTATTAGAAGGAACAGATGGTGTAGAAAAAATGTCCAAATCCTATGGAAATCACATAGGCTTGCAAGACAGTCCCGAAGACATGTATGGTAAGACATTGTCCATATCTGATGAAATGATATTGAAATGGTTGACGCTCGCAGCTGACTCAGATCCTTCGACCATTGAATCTGCAGAGGAACGACTTGATGATCGAGAGGTGAACCCTATGGAAATAAAGCGTGAACTTGCTCGCAAGGTGGTATCGTTATACCACGATGATGCAGCCGCAGGAAAGGCAGAGAAGCACTTTAATGAGGTCGTCGTTGGTAAAGGTGTCCCCGATGATATGCCCAGTTATTCTCTAGAAAAAGAAGACCTCATTGTAAATATTATATTTGAGTCAGGAATGCTCAAGAGTAAAGGAGAGGCCAGGCGGATGATCAAGCAGGGCGCGGTCAAACTGGACAATGAGCGGATCGACGACATACAGGCCATCATCTCACCCAAGGCCGAACAGGTCATAAAAGTAGGGAAGCGACGGTTTTTGAAGGTCACTGGATGAAAAAGATCCTTCTTGGGCTGGTCTGTGCAGCAGCCCTAAATCATATGTCATGCACAACTCTCGCACCTCGTTCTCCAAGCCTAGTGGTCATGTTAGTTGTCGATCAGATGCGTCCCGACCTTTTGACAAGATTTGATCATCTCTACGAAGGAGGCTTTCGCTGGCTAATTGACCATGGAATATCATTTAACGATGCACACCATGAGCATAGTTATACAGTTACGGGGCCAGGTCACGCCGCCATTGCATTTGGCCAACATCCAGGTAAGATAGGCTTGATCGGTAATAGCTATTATGATCGAATAAAGAAAAAAAATGTTAATTGTGTGGAAGATCCATACGCTAAGGTCATTGGTGCGACCCAAGGTAAGGCACGTTCTATGCGACAGTATGATACAAAGGGTCTTGGTGACTGGATAAAAGAGAAGAACCCAGACTCTAAGGTCATTTCATTGGGAGGTAAGGACAGGACAGCATGTATCTTAGGCGGTAAAGATCCTGATCTGGCCATATACTATAATAAAAAAGGGAAATTCATCTCCTCTGATTATTATGTAGATGAATTGCCATTTTGGCTCTCAGATTTCAATGAAGAACTGGACATTGGATCGTATAAAGATTCCTTGTGGGAGAGGTCATTGCCCGAGAAGGTATACCTCGATCATGCAAGAATAGATCACTACGAGGGCGAGGTTGATGACTATGACAATTCTGTATACTCACCTGTCTTTCCAATAGGAGTGAATCCCCAAACTGACCCATCATCAGTGTTCATGGACAGACCCTGGCTCGAACGTGAAATAATAAAGATCGCCAAGATGGCCATAGATAATGAATCATTGGGCAGGCAAGGTGCCCCAGATCTCCTAGCGATTGGTTTCTCAGCGATGGATGGTATGGCACATAACTATGGACCCTTCTCGCAAGAGATCATGGACGCATACATAAAACTTGACCGATACCTGGGTGATCTCATTGAGCATATCAATGATGGAGTGGGTCTTGAGAATGTGGTCTTTGTCCTTACTGCTGACCATGGTGGTCTTCCACTTCCTGAGCACGTAGTTGAAAATGGTGGCAAGGGAGGGAGAATAAATCCCAAGCACATAGCAGAGGCATTGACCTGGGTCGATGAGGAGTGTGAGGAGGTTTTTGGAAAAAAATTATACCACCGTGATGGCGGTAATTATTTTCTGGACATGGCCAGAATAAAAAAAGCAAATATCAGACCAGAACAGATCTATGAGATCATCGATGGATACTTGACCAAGGTAGATGGAATAGAAAGGATGGCGATCAAGCAAGATATCCTAAATGGAAGAGATACCAGTAATATTAATCAACGCATAAAGAACATGCTGCATTCAGAAAATACACCTGACATATTTCCCATAGTTGCATATGGATACATATCTAGTTATCCCCACGGAACTACTCATGGCTCACCATATGACTATGATACCAATGTGCCTGTCATCGTTGCTCGTGAAGAGTTTAAAGGAAGAGAGAATCCTAGCAGAATAGCAACAGTTGACATCGCGCCCACGATAGCAAAATATCTTGGAATAGATATACCCGATTATTGTGATGGGAAGGAGTTTGAGCTATAATATGCTTGTGCTTGAAGGATTGACAAAGAAATATGAAGGTGTGCATGCTGTGGACAACGTCTCATTCAAGGTCGAAAAGGGTGATGTCTATGGATTTCTAGGACCGAATGGTGCAGGCAAGACAACGACCATAAGAATGATCATGGGGATTATATATCCAGATACGGGGTCGATCAATTTGAATGGGGAGAATATCAATGCTCTAGGGCGCTACAACCTCGGATACTTGCCAGAAGATAGAGGCCTATATCAAAAACAGAGACTTGAAGAGATACTCAATTACTTTGGACTATTACGAGGTCTTGAACGATCAGATGCGAAAAATAGATCCTCCATGTGGCTGGAGCGTTTTGGTCTTGGAGATCAAGGTAGCAGGAAAGTAGAAGAACTATCAAAGGGGAACCAACAGAAGATACAGTTCATACTCTCTCTCCTCCATGATCCGGACCTTATTATTCTCGATGAGCCCTTTACTGGTCTAGATCCACTGAATCAACTATTATTGAAAGAGATCATACAGGAAAAGCAGGATGAGGGCAAGACGATCATCTTTTCAACGCATCAGATGGAGCAGGTCGAGAGATTATGTAATAATATTTGCCTTATTGATAAGGGTAGTGTAATTGTTGAAGGATCACTGGAAGACATTCGAAAAAAACACTCTAGTGACGCAGTCGAGGTTCGTTTCTCTGGGGAAATTAATGAGCAGAAAGCATCAAGCTATTTCAATGAATTAGAGATCACGGACGATACCCTCTCTGGTGTGTTAAGCAAGGATCCAAATGAGTTTCTGGGATGGGTCAATGCCAGCGTGGATGTGCTGTCCTTTCAATTGAAGGTACCAACCCTAGAACAGATCTTTCTAGAGGAGGTAGGAAAGAAGAAATGAACCAGGTCTGGAAGATCATGAGATGGGAGTTCATCAATCGTGTAAAGACGAAATTGTTTTTGATAACGACATTTGCATTGCCCTTTTTCATGGGCGCATTGATGTACCTACCGACGATCTTGATGGATCTAGAACCGGAGGAGGAGTCAAAAATAGGATTGGTCTATGACACTGAAATAAAACCTCTTGTAGATCGATTTCAGGAACGTTGTGATATTGCATTTGTAACCCAAGATGGGAGTCCTCAATTCTTATTTGTTGATCTGGATTCTGAGAAGGAGGCACTGGATAGTGTCCTCAGTAAACAGATTGATGGATATATGGTAATACCTAGCACGGTTATCGATACCGGTCAGGTCAGATACTTTAGTCAGTCACTTAGCAATATCAAGATCTACACAAGTCTAAGAAGGACTCTAAATCAACTGGTTATAGAGCAACGAATGCTCGATCAAGACATTGATATCTCTCTTGTAGGTCAATTGAGTAGAAAAATTGAATTTGAAACATATGAGATAGATGAACTGGGTCAGACATCCGAGGGTGACGAACTCTCAAGTTTTCTTGTTCCATATTTATTTCTAATGATATTGTTCATGACAGTTTTTATGAGTGGACAGTTGCTATTGCGCTCTGTCATGGAAGAAAGAACGAGCAGGACCATTGAGATTTTACTCTCGAGCGTGACACCAGATGAAATAATGAAAGGTAAGATCCTGGGGTTGGGTGCCCTTGGGATGGTGCAAATGGTGTTTTATCTAATAGTTGGCCTGTCCCTAACGCACTATAAGGGTTGGGCATCCATAGAACTTTCACAGATTCCTTCCTTCCTTATATTCTTCATAACAGGCTATCTTTTTTATGCTGCCATTTTTGCTGCAATGGGTACGTTCTTCACTTCAGAGCAGGAAGCACAACAATCTTCCGGCATAATTAGTCTCGTGGCGGTATTACCTATGGTCTTTGCCTCATATTTCATCACTAACCCTGGTTCAACCTTTACTATCGCAATAACATACGTTCCACCCCTGACACCTTTTATGATGATAATACGTTTGGGTACAGGCACCGTTGAACTAAATGAGATCATTTATACCACTATCTTGATGGTACTCTCGTGCTGGTTTATGTTGAAATTATCTGGAAAGATATTTCGTACCGCAATTTTACTATATGGTAAAAAAATAACTCTAAAGGAAATTTTTAAATGGGTTCGTGCATAGTGGAAATTTATTTAAATTGTAATAAATGACAGCTTTAGTTACCTATTTCCTCACAGCACTGATCGTATCATTCCTGTGCTCTCTTCTTGAATCTGTTTTGCTTAGCCTTTCAATTGCACATGTGTCTGTCATGGAGAAGGAAGGTGGAGCATCAGGAAAGTTGATTGCTGAACTGAAGGGAAATATCAACAAACCTCTCGCGGCAATTCTAACAGTGAATACGATTGCCAATACTATTGGCGCTGCAGGAGTGGGTGCTCAAACCCTTATGATATTTGGGAGCGAGTGGGTTGCCATTGCATCTGCAATACTTACGTTGTGTATCTTGATCTTCTCTGAGATCATTCCAAAGACCATCGGAGCCATCTATAGTAAATCCTTAGCATCTTTTTCAGCCTACACCATTCGAATGCTTATGGTGATCGCATGGCCATTCGTTGTCTTATCTGAGGCTATGTCGACATTCATTCATAAAGGTGAAAATGGTGGCGAATCCAAGGCATCCCGAGAAGAACTTCTGGCCATGGCCGAGATAAGTGAGGATGAGGGATCCATTGATGAACAAGAGGGTGACATAATTGAAAATTTAATGAAACTTGATGATATGCCAGTTGAAGACATAATGACACCAAGGTCGGTTATATTCGCATTGAATAAAAAGGATACAGTTGGTACGGTCATTGAAAAGCATTCTCCCATTGCTTTCTCTCGTATACCCGTCTATGGCGACGACCTGGACAATATAGTTGGTATCGTCAATCGATATGATCTTGTTAACAAGCAGGCTGAAGATCAATTCCACATAATTATGCAGGATCTTATGAAATCAATTGAATCTGTTTTGGAAAAAGCATCAGTCTCTGATGTACTTGATCTTTTTGTAAAGCGTCGACAGCAAATGTTTTTGGTAAAGGATGAGTTTGGAACAACAACAGGTCTAATAACGCTAGAGGATGCCATTGAGACCTTACTCGGAGTTGAGATCGTTGATGAGCATGATCATGTGGTCGACATGCGAAAACTCGCAACTGCAAAGATGATGGAAAAGGACAACTAAAAGAAATCGGTCTTAATTCGTTGAGTTTAGAAAATTTGATTGATAAATTCGCCGGCTTATTTCTTAGGAGAATTAAATAGCGATGGCAAAAAAACAAAAAAGTTTCGCAGATAAGGCCGCTGGTAGTGCAAGTGGTGATTCAGTATATGTAAAGTATGTAAAAAGTGTACAGTCTGAAGATACAGGTCGCTGGAGATTTAACGAACAGATGGTTCGTATGAATAAAGGTGAGCAACTTGATGCTGCTCTTAAAAGAATGGATGAGGCAGCCAATCTTGTTGACATTGATCTTAGTGAGTTTGTTAGTACAACAGATACTGACACGGAGGCAGGCCAAGAACAAGGATCAACATCAACAGATGCTTCAGCCTCTGAAGAGACAGTCGATGCAGCAGTAGAAGTGGAAAAAGAGACTGTGGATTCAGATAATAATGAACCATCAGTTGATTCTGGTTCAGATGATGAAGACTCAGACAGTTCAGAAGAAGAATAGTACCGTACTGTTAAAGAATTATGGAGAGGTGGCCGAGTGGCTGAAGGCGCACGCTTGGAAAGCGTGTTTGCGTTAATAGCGTAACGTGGGTTCGAATCCCACTCTCTCCGCATCAATCTATTGACGAGAAAAGCCCCAAATGAGTGGGGCTTTTTTTATTACAAAAAGGATGTAAATTTTTACAATTTAAAATGGGTGTCGCACTATTGTCGCACTTCTTTTTTGTTTCTGGGATGATGGGTAGATTCGGAAATGATTAAAGATGAGCCACATCTATGTCCGCAATTTTCTATTTTATAGAGACTTAATAACAAGGGATAAAATAAAATGAAAAATATATTTATATTAATCACTGTATGTACCGTGGGATATACTCAATGCCTTGGGGACATGAATAGAGATGGTATTAAGGATGTTTTAGATATCCTTATCTTGGTGGATGATATTCTTGATGGTAATGGTGTATGTGATACGATTACTGAGGTATGTGTGGATATTGACGGAAATTTTTATAGTACCGTTCAAATTGGCAACCAACTGTGGATGTCAGAAAACCTTAAAACTACTCGTTATAATAATGGGGATGAAATACCTACCGGTTTAACTGATGGGGAATGGCAAAATACCACCAGTGGTGCGCTAGCCGTCTATGATGATAATGAATCAAATGCAGATATATATGGCAGATTATATAACTGGTATGCCCTAGTTGATAACAGAGGCGTATGCCCTGAAAACTTTCATGTGCCTACGGATGAAGAATATACCCAATTAACAATCTATTTAGGTGGTAGTGAAGTTGCAGGTGGTAAAATGAAAGAAGCAGGTTTAGAACACTGGAATAGCCCCAATGCGGGAGCTACCAATGAGAGTGGATTTTCAGGGTTTCCCGGTGGGTTCCGTAACATTAGTGGAAGCTACGTATATGTGGGTAGCGATGGTTACTTTAGGTCGTCGTCAGAGTACAGTACTAGCCAAGCCTGGTACCATTCACTGCATTACGGCAATTCAGTGGTTTATCAGGACTTCAACATGAGTAAACAATCTGGCTTGTCTGTTCGTTGTGTTGGGGACTAACTCACCGACTGAGGACTTCTGTATAAAGTAAATTCTGAATCACACCGTGGGGTTTTTTGTTTATAGCCTCCCACACATTGTAGGGTAATTATTTGTAGAT
>CALCSS010000024.1 GCA_937893835.1 uncultured Fidelibacterota bacterium | reverse complement strand
GCCGTTTCTCTTGCAGGAAATAGTTTTTTTTGGAGTAACGATAATTGGGGTGGTCAACATTTTTACAGAAGCAATGTTGTCTCCTGGTTAAAAGAGGATTGGAATACCACCATTGTCCGGGCGGCAATGGGAGTTGAGGACCCTGGTGGCTATCTTGATAATAAGATAGGAAACAAGAACCGTGTCAAGGTGGTCGTGGAGGCCGCCATTGAACAAGGAATATATGTCATCATTGATTGGCACTCCCACCACGCAGAGGACCACCAAGAAGAGGCCGTCGCCTTCTTTGAGGAGATGGCAACTCTTTATGGTGAGTATGACAATGTGATCTATGAATTATACAATGAGCCATTGGACATCTCATGGAGTAACACGATCAAGCCCTATGCGCTTGCTGTAACATCTGCAATTAGAAGCATTGATTCTGATAATCTCATCGTAGTTGGTACACCTGAATGGTCTCAAAGGGTGGATCTTGCCGCTGCTGACCCCATCGTCCAATTCTCAAACATTGCCTATACACTTCATTTTTATACTATCTTTCACCATCAATGGCTTAGAGATAGAGCGAGTGCGGCACTAGAGAGTGGAATACCCATCTTTGTGACCGAGTGGGGCTCAATTGGATATAGTCTTGTCGACCCAGAGGCAAATGACTGGATGACCTGGTGCTTCACCAATAAGATCATTCACTGTAACTGGGCTGTAAATGATAAAGAGGAAGAATGGTCCATTCTTGTTCCTGGTGCTAGCACTGAGGGCAGTTGGAATGAAGATGATCTGACAGAAGCAGGTAAACTGGCAAGGGATATCATATCCAACTGGCCGGTATTGGATCATTGAAATTCAGTCTGATCAAGGTTCTGTGAGTATGGATATTCCGCTTTTATTATTCTGCTCTTGAGCTAGAACTCGTTCCTCATTGGTCGCATACCTCTCATCCCAATCAATAAGTTTCTTTGCCATCATCCTATGGAAAAAATAAGGAAGGAACAAGGCCATGTAAAGCATGGTCAAATAACCTTGAGGCATCATAGGCGCATCCCGATATGACATGAGCTCCCAATATCTCAAACTTGCTTTTTCATGATGCGATGAGTGTCTGGTAACATTATATAGGTATATGCTACTTAATATACTATTTGAGTTCCAAGAATGATGTGGCATAGCAGGCTCTCCCTCAATTCGAATTAGACCATAATGCTCTGTATAATTGATCACTTCAAGTAACGCTTTGGCAATGAACGCGCATAACAGATATATAAGCATACCTTTGCCCCCCCCCACCATCAATGAAATGGTAGTGATGGCAAGACTTCTTAGATAGCCTAATATCATTATATTATTAAAGCTCCAAAGAGACTTGCCTCTTCTTTCATACTGATCAATGACTATTTTCCAAGCATCTATGTGCTCTTTGATAGAAGCCCTGATTATGAATGCAAATATGTTCTCACCACGTTTGGCCGTAGCTGGGTCACTCGGTAGTCCTACTCTCTTGTGGTGCCCATATACATGTTCAATAGCAAAGGCACAGTCCCATGAGAGCGCTAATAGCCAATTGCCCATGAACATATCAAACTTGTTCTTCTTTCGATGGACCAATTCATGGCCAGGTACGGTTCCCATGATACCAATGAAAAGTCCCATTAGAGCAACCAAAGAGATCGCATCGACCACATTCAAAGATGCTCTAATTTCCAAAAGATCAACATTCAAATATGTCATCATACTATTTATAAATGTGTCAGAAGGTGCATCGCCCAGAACAAAGACCGTAATGAGAACAATGATGGTCAACAATGGGAAATTCAAATACATAGGGAGATTCAATAAATACAATTTTGAATATCTTGTCTCTGTAGAGTCCTCCTTCAACATCAGATCACCAAGGATAATGAACAAGGAAAAACCCACGAAAAAAAACATTGGATAATATTCACCAAGAAAACAAATATGAACGGCAATAATGAGCGTCAAGGTTGAGATGTAGTATTTTAGGTATTTCATATACTTATTTGACCAAAAATCCTCTCGCTGTGATCTTTTCTTTGATCGCTGCCTCATCAATTTCAATTCCACTCACGATCACCTTCCCTGACAAAAGATCCACAGATGCTTCCTCTACACCACTAAAACCATTCACAACACTTTCAACGCTCTCTTTACAGTGACCACATGTCATTCCCTCTACGGTCATCTCTATTCGCTCAAATGAACTATCCGACCTAGTTTCCGTGTCAATATCGCTGGCCTCTTCAGTTCTAATTCTTGACAAATATGCATTGCCCAAGATCAATAAAAATAGAATGGTCAACAGCATTCTAAAACTTCCACCATGGTCATGGTCATGAACAGCGCTCGGCATTATTGGTGGAGTTATCGATAAAAAAGAGTCAAGGAACACACCAAAGACAATGGCCGTAAATGCAATGAGACCCAAATAATAGTAAAGAGTCTTTTTACCGAGAATATTTTTTATCACTGCTATAGAAGATGCATTGGTTGCTGGTCCAGCCATCAAGAAAACAAATGCCGCTCCAGGCGACACTCCTTTTGCCATAAGGGCAACAGCAATGGGGATGGAGGCAGTGGCACATACATATAGAGGTATGGATATGGCAAGCATCATGAAAAATTGCACATATGGATTAGAGATAAAATGATTTGCGATGATATCAGGCGGTAAAAATATGGAAATTGCTGCAGCAACAATAAGACCTTGAAATAGTGGAACCACTATGTCAGAGGGTAAGGATATAAATCCATATTCAAGACCTGAGATGACCCGTTCTTTAAGGGATCTCCTTTCCTTTGTGGTTATGTCTTCATCGGATAGATGGTGGTGACTGTCTTCATCAAAATTATTAATGACCACTCCACTGAACACTCCGGAAAAGAGAGCGGCCAGAGGACGAAACAATGCAAAAACGGGGCCTAACATACCATAGGTCAAGAAAATACTATCTACACCAGTCTGTGGTGTGGAGACCAAGAATGAAACGGTTGAGCCCTTTGATGCTCCCGACTCCCTGAGAGTTGCAGCAACTGGTATGACACCGCATGAACAAAGAGGCAAGGGAATACCAAACAATGTTGACTTTAATATTGAGGCCAGATCCTTTGAACCAATTTGTTTGAATATGAGGTCTCTATCTATGAAAATTGATATGAGACCAGAGACAAGCATACCCAATAATAGAAATGGAGACATCTCCAAGCAGAGGCTCCACATCTCTTGAACAAAAATAATTAGATGATCAATGATTAATTCCATGATAATATCTTCAAAATTAAGGATATACGTATATTATAAACTAAAAACTCGTGATATGTTAAATCCAATGTATAGTTCAAGATCCTCGAACTGGCCTCTTGCATGCTCAACATATTCACTTACATATGAGCCTTGTGCATTTGTGATCATCAATTGAAATACATGGCCACCAGTATCGATGTCATAGCCGATTCCCCAACCTTGTGTATATGAGTCTGGTCTTTCTCCAATAGGGAAAAAGGTGTCAAGATTGACAGATGTTCGTTTTGTCAATTTCATACGCCCGCCAATTCCTAGAGATATGAGGTCATTCGGTTCCTTCTGTGTTTGCACTAGGTTTCGATGAATGAATGTCGGCGTGATCTGTAGCGATAATGAGCGGTTGAACTTTCTGGCAATTAGTGCCTGAAGGTCAAAGGTAAATCTATCGGTCATGTCCATATCACTATCAATGGTATGTATCTCAAATTTGGTAAATATCGCAAGAGAAAGGGGTGTGGCATCTTGGCCACTTGTTTGTCGTAACAATTTCACCTTGGAAAAGAAATCAAAGACCTTGTTCAAACTACTGCGACCAGCACCAAAAGACACATTATCATTTAGACCATACTTTAGATCAAATCGTATCACTGCCTCATCCATACCAAAAAGGTCATAGAAGCCATCAGACATTGACCCAAAACGATGTAATATCATGAACTCCAGTGTCCCTGGTCTAGGCATTTCAATCGACTGGGAATTCACGATCCTTGTTGCCTTGAAGGTTGCATGAACGGGGTTTGATTCGGCTACATTATCCGATACGAGATCGAGGAGATCACCTTGAGCATAAGACATGCAAATTAGAAAAAATAATATAACAATATATCTTATCATTTTTTCTTTAGGATCAATTCAGTGTCAATATCGATTACTTTTGCAATATTCTCACGTAGGAGTTTTGGAATCTCAATGTCATAATCAGCAACTATGACCTGGAACCGCGAACTTCCAAAGATGTTATCATTTTTTAAGGAGATATGGCCCTTCTCCGATATTTCCTTGCTCACACCATGGATGGTCATGGTGCCATCCAACCTCACAGCCTGTGGTGTTTCGGCCAGCTCTATGTTGGACCAATCATTGATCTTTCCTTTGAAACTGGCATTGGGGTATAGATCTGACTCCATGTAGTTCTCATTAAAATGTTCTTGCATTAGACCATTCTTAAAACTGAAGCCAAGGATAGGGATTCGAAAGGAGACCTCTCCTGTCTCTAGGTTCATGACACAGGTCATCTGACCATTATCAGCCTCTATGTCCTCAATAGGAGTGGAGGAGAAGAATGATACCTTGCCTGACCTTGTGAAGTATATGTCTCTAGCGACCAGTGGCACCAGCATTAAGAGATAGATGATCTTTATCTTCATTCACAATCCATCTCAAAGAATACCTGTAAGGAAGTCATTTGATCCTCTGTCAGTTTACTTCCACCCTGTGGCATGAAACCTGCTGAACCTTGATCCCGATTTACTCTATCCAATGTAGATTCTATTGAATTACGAACGGATGTGAAGGAATCCAACCTTAGGTCACCTGATGGAGATTCACCACTATGACAACCCACACAATTCTGAGATAAGATCGGAGCGATGGTCTCAACATAGAATGATTCGGTTTCTGCGCAATTCTGTTCTGAATCTTCTGCTACATTATGAGCACATCCAAAAAAAGATATAATGAATATGAATAAGATGAATTTCCGGTCTCTATACATTGATACATTCCATTATTTGGGACCTTCCCAGACTATTGGATAAATAGACTCACCAAATATGCCAATACTTCCTGAATAAAATATACTCAGATCATCAGAGCCATAAGGATTTTGTTTTGTTTTCCCATCTAGTGTATTACCAAAATAGTTTGACCCATATTCAATGATGGATCTTTCGTGACGCACGATTCGAATAGGATGAACATCAGCCTTCAAGGCTGCAACCATATCTGAATCACCATCACCATAGAACAAGTCCAATTTGAGGCGCTTCATAATACGATGTTTGGTCGTATGTCTTTTGCCATCTATTTTTTCCTTAGGTGAGAAAAATAGATTCTTGTTCTTCTTTACAGGGAACCTGAGGCCTTTTGATAAGAATGTTGCCAAGGTCTCACCATTCGTACCTGGTCTAGCAGTGATGAAAAAAACATTATGCCCATTACTAACAAAATAATTTATCAATTCAACAGTTGGGTCAATATAGAGCGAAAGACCTTCGTCATGTGTATTTATCCAACCATAGTCAATGGGGTCTCTCTTATCTTTGGGAATGTTCAAAAAGACATCTCTTGAGAATAAGACCGTATCATCAATATCAAAACCAACATTCAATATCCCCGATCTTGAGAAAATAGGAGTAATAGAAAGCACAATGATTAAAATATGATCGATCAATCTCAGTTTTTGCATAAAAATCCTTTGATATTTTGTTAATGACATAGCATTAACTAAAGTTCCAGCAGTCAGATTTTATAAGGAATAACCAAGGATATCAAAAAGAAAGATGAATATGAAGATTTGAAGTAAACCCACCCATCATCCTACTAACAAAAAACTTCGTTTAGAATCAATAAAGCTTTAATCGATTTATAAGTTTATAAGATGGACTTAACTACAAAATCTTATATTATTGTCTATGTATTTATCAGGTCTTTCTTATTAAACTCCAAATTCGATTTATAGCATATTATTTACCAGACTTAGCCGATCTAAATGGCTTTTAACAACATTTAACAATTACTAAAATGATCTCAACAGATAACATTTCCATACAGTTCGGTACCGAACCACTTTTCGAAAATATAACAGTGTCTTTTTCCAATAATAATAGATATGGTTTAATTGGTGCAAATGGTTCGGGAAAATCTACATTTATGAAGATTCTCACAAATGAGATTGATGCAAGCTCTGGTACTGTGTCAATTGATAAGACCAAGAGACTGGCAAAACTAAATCAAGATCAATTTGCATATGAGGATTTAAAAGTCTCTGACTGTGTTATTATGGGTCATGGCCTACTTTGGAAGATAAAACAAGAAAGAGATCATATCTATAGTTTACCAAATATGACTGAGGAACAAGGAATGAGAGTTGCAGACCTTGAATCAGAGTTTGGTGAGATGGATGGATACACTGCCGAAGCAGAAGCAGAGGAACTATTATTAGGGGTAGGAATACCGATAAAGGACCATGCTAGACCAATGAGCTCAATTGCTCCAGGATTAAAACTTAGAGTTCTACTGGCTCAAGCACTTTTTGGTGACCCCGGTATTTTATTGCTAGATGAGCCTACCAATAATTTGGATATCAATACAATACGCTGGCTCGAAAACACACTCCGATCTCGAGACTGCACCATGATAGTCATTTCTCATGACCGTCGCTTTTTAAATAGTGTTTGCACCCACGTGGCTGATCTTGATTATGGTGAGATCAGACTCTACCCTGGCAACTACGATGATTTTATGATCGCTTCTACTCAGGCACGAGAAACATTGATCAATGAAAATGCTAAAAAACAAGCAAAGATCAATGAACTCCAATCTTTTGTAAAAAGATTCTCTGCAAATGCATCAAAAGCAAGACAGGCAACATCAAGGGCCAATCAGATCAATAAGATCAAATTAGATGACATAAAAAACTCAAGTAGAGTCTATCCATTTATCAGGTTCAATCAAGGCAAAAAGGTACACAACAAAGTTTTAGAACTGGAAAATATCTCAAAGGCTTATGATAAGCTAAGCATAATAAAAAAGTTTAGCATGACCATTAACTCAGGTGATCGTATTGCTATAATTGGAGAAAATGGAATCGGAAAGACCACATTGCTTAAATGCCTAATTGATGACAGTTTTGCTGATGACGGATCAACCAAATGGTCAGAAAATGCCGTCATAGGTTATTTCGCACAAAATCACAGTGAAGAGTTCAAGTCAAATATCTCTCTGGTCGATTGGATGGCAAAATGGAGCCATCAAGAAGATGATATGGAAACAATACGTGGGACACTTGGTAGACTACTCTTCTCTCAAGATGATATCAACAAACCTATAAGCGTTCTTTCAGGAGGTGAACAACGACGAATGCTATTCGGAAAGATTATTCTGCAAAGAGCCAACGTAATCATATTGGACGAGCCAACAAATCACCTTGATATGGAATCTATAGAGTCTCTGAACCATGCTCTGGGTCTTTTTGATGGTACAACAATCTTTGTTAGTCACGATAGAGAATTCATTTCTTCATTGGCGACCAGATTAATAGAGATAAAAAGTGATAAAATCATTGAATACAGCAGTTACGAAAACTACCAATCATCACAAACAAAAAACCCCGCTTAGAATCATCACAGCTCCAATCGGGTTATGAGGCTCATCTAAATCCCTCTTATTTCCTGAAATAATATTTGTCATGACGAAAATAAGTCGAATTAATAACGTTAATAATTCGTTGTTTTCTATTAATAAATGAGATTCTCACAGTCTAAATCGAGATTTATACTAATTATTCGGACTATTTTAATGTGATGATGAATAGTTAAAACACTAAGCGATATTGCATGCTGAAACTTTGTCCTTTTTCAGGCATGATTCGTTTTATACTTGAAAGGTGATTATAATATACCTGATTGAAAATATTATCTATCTGAAAAATGATCTTGTGAGTTATCTGAGATCGGTGGATTGTGAGACTGCCATTTAAATCAGCGATAAAATATCCCTCAGTTTTGGTTTCGAATTCACCTAACCTTGTTTGTGGTAAAACCTTTTTTAGTTGCAGTGTTATAGAAAATGGTTGCAAATCTAGTTCTGTTGAAAAGATGATTTTATCTGGTGGCATGTATGCAAGTGGTCTATTCTCTGAAATGTTTTCTCCTCTAGTAAATGAAGCACTACCATACAGGTTTATCATCTTAAATAGTTCATACTCCAACTCGGATTCAAAACCATAGATACGCGCTCTGAAACCGTTCATTTGGTATTTGTATAGCCATCCACTTGATCCACTTCCCCATTCGATCCAATCTGCACCAGGTTCATAGCCATCTCCCATTTTTGTGCTAATATGAAAATTTGGACTATAGTTTTGATAACCTGTGAATCTTATGTCGATTTTTCCCATTTGACGCCTAAGTGATGCCTCAAGACCAATTGTTTTTTCTAACATCAATTTAGGTTGCCCAATTTCATATGCATATGTACCAAGATGTGGACCATCAGAAAAAAGATCCTCAATTCCTGGTGCTCTTTGAGTAAGCATGGTGCCAAGTGAAAGTTCCCAATTCTTCCAATCTCGGATAACTCCTAATGCCGCTGAAAATACTTGGAATTTTCGTTTCTTAACTAGACTTTCATTTATATTGGAAAGATATAATAATTCTGTATCTGGAAGCACCAATAAATATTCTGCCCTTGATGAAAATTGTAAAATAAAATCATTTATTTCACGTTCAATTAATCCAAAAAGAGCAACGCTCATTTCCTTGGTATCTGGCGTCCAATAAAACCCCCCTGCTTCAAAGTTTCGATATTGAAGTAATGAACCTGCGGTTAGTTTATTCCCAGTAATCTTGCTTTGTAAAGAAAAAATTTCCTGGTCCATGATCACAGAAGGATTAGGGTTGTCTTTTTCATTTTCAGTATGTCCATAATCTATGAAGCGTTGATCTATATCAAGGGTTTGAAAACCTAGAAAAGAAATATCTTTATGGTATGTGTGTTTTAGGGTCCTTTTATTCATTTTAATATCTACACCATCTATATGTCCCTCCAAACTTCCTGGGATACCATAATCCATTTCTATTTGTTCATATGAGATTGTTGATCTATCATTCTTACCAAAATAGGAATAGCTTCCTGTTAACTCTCTGTTGGATAGTGCAGTATTTTCTATTGATGACTCTGGAGATTTTTGATCACCCGCGGTTCTACTTAAAAGCGAAAAACCAAATTGATGATTTTCTTTATAGGGAAGATATGCAATAAAATTTCCAAAAAAACTTTCATTAGAGGATTCCATTCCTGAAATATTTCTAACATGTAATTTATTAAACCTAGCTTCCGTATTATTTTTTCGAGAAACATCAATTACTCCGCCAATCGTATTGGATCCGAATAGCAAGGCCTCTGGTCCACGGATGATTCTGATATTATTATAAGCTGCCATGTCCATACTAATCGTGTGGTCAATGGATGTATTTGATAGATCTCCAGCAGTAATACCATTTTCTGTAAGTAAAAATCTATCACCTGAATATCCTCTTAACACCGGTTGGGTTACACCTTGGCCCATGGATCTGATGGATAGCCCCGTTTGCTGCTCTAGAGTTAAGGCTAGAGAAGACTTAACCATGTTGTGGTATTGATCACCAGCAACATTAATGTTAGAAATGAATCCATGAGGTCTAAGCTCATGGTGTGCGTCAACAACTATTTCTTCAATTTTTATTGTATCTCTTGAAAGGTAAAAACTTCCCAAATCAGTATTCTTTGTATCTAAAATATATGATTTGTTTAGATTCTTAAAACCAATCATAGAAATCGATATTGATATTTTTCCAAGTGAGACATTATCTAAAATGAAACGGCCATCTACTTGGGATACGGCTCCAATACTAAGTTCTTTAATGTAAACATTAGCTCCGTGTACAGGTGTCTTGTCATCATCATTCATAATGAGACCTGAAACTGATGTTTCCTGGGACCATAAGAGCCCCAGGAAACATAGTATTATGTGGTATTTATTAATTTATCGTTACCGGAACGTTGTTTGTTGATGTATAGTCCGCGTGATCCTCATGCATCAATTGAAGCTTAAAGCTCGTTGTTCCTGTGCTGACTCCAATTACATGAAGTGCCATCTCATGGTGTTCTTCATCTTCTTCACCATCTTCATGGGATTCAACTTCTACCACTGCAATGTTGGCATCGTTTTCAGAGACTTTTAACTCATCTTCATGTTCTTCTTCTTCATGCTCAATCTCATTTGCTTCATGGTCAAGGAAGTGCACGGTAAGTTCAAGAGTATCACCAACTGTCAATGTAACTGTTCCGGTCATTGCTCCTTCAAACTCTCTATAAACCTCAGTTCCACTTTCATCTTCTAAAACAAAACCATCTGCATCTATATGTTCTTCGTCATGATCGTGGTCATCGTCTTCACAGCTGATTGTAAATAATATCATGCTAGTTAATAAAAAAACTACGCGCACCCTGATAGGGTGTAAAAATAAAAATTGCATAAAATGCTCCTTAAAAAATTATCTACTAGTTGAACATCACTGAAAATTTTTCATAAGTGATGTGATTAAAATAGTGTTTTTAACTAAAGGAGTCTTGGGGGAGGACGACCATATGCGCCATAAAATTTATGGCTACTATTAAAACTTTCATTTAAAAAATGAAGTGATGCTCCATACTCATCTAATGAAGAATCAATACATTCTTGACCAATCAGTCTATTGGTCTTATTAAGACATTTTTCACATTTGTGATCTATAGAATGATGTTTTTCATCATCACAATCAATATCACATATGCTGTATCCATCGTAATGTTCATGATGATGCAGATCAATATGTAATGTTACTGATAAGAATAGGATTGATAATCCAAATGTAATGAACGTTTTTAGCATCCTTCTCATATCATATATTAAATAGAAAACTTTAATAAAAAATTAGTTAAAGAGGGCTAATTGACGAGATTCCAGTTTTTTCTATTCACTTTTTATCCAAAGGTTAAGAACTTGATATCTAATATTTTATGCCTATTTAAGGAGTATCATTTTCTTGGTCTGCCTGAACTCTTCCACTTCTATGCTATATAGATATACTCCGGCAGAGACTAATTGTCCTTGATCATTTGTAGCATTCCATTGTACTGTCCTATAACCTGAATTTTGATTCTGGTTTACGAGAGTACTAACAATATTACCAAGCATATCATAGACCGTGATAGTTACAAAATCATCTTTATGTAAATCATATCTAATCGTAGTGATAGGATTAAATGGATTGGGATATACTGAAAGGAAATTGAACCCATTAATTGGATACGCATCATTTTGAACGCCAACAATATCTTCCTCTGTAAGAAGCTCATTTATGATAAAAAGCATATAATCAGTGTCCACCTCATTATTGGCATATACCAATATTCCATTTTGATCGATAATGAAATCCCTAGGATAGGGAGATCCCTGATTAGGAATGTAATAGTCATCATAGACCACACCACCAAAGCCTCCAAGACCGCTGCTAGATTCATCTTGTAGAATTGGATATGTGACCCCCGTTTCCTCAATGAATTGCTCTATCTGGTTTTGGCTCACAGATGTGATTCCCACAAGCATTACGCTATCCTGAGGATAGGTCTGCCAAATGGATGTTTCTAGATCCGATAACTCCGGAATGCAAACAGGTCATCCAGGGGCAAAGAATGCTACCACCACTACCTGACCTAAATAGTCACTTAGGAGAAAATCTCCAGATCCATTCGCAGCAATAGGCAAGGTAAACGCAGGTGCGGGCAAGCCTACAATTCCCCCCTCATAGTTCCCTACTAAAAGAATATCGATTTGTGATTCATCCGGGTCACTTGATGTGATCTGCATCACCCCTGATGCATTTTGGCTCGACCTGTTATAAATGACCTGGGCAATACTAGTATCTCCAGGACCAAGATACTCTGGAAAATTAATTGATTGAAAATCAGCATGATTGATAAAAGGTGGATAGAGTCCAAGTGGTGATTGACCATTATTCTCAAACAAAAGATCAAATGTATCACTCTGACCAATCTCAAGATTGGGATAGGATATGTCCCAGGAACCCACGTCCAAGTCTCCTTCTTGAATATCACCAAATGAAAATGTTTGTAGATGCTGCCACTCAGCAGAATATATTATACTGTCCCTTGCACCAATTGCCATTGTACGTTTGCCCGTACTTTTGTAACCGACCAGTTCCAATCCAGTACCTGTCCACTCAAGGATCTTGACATCCAACCAATCGGATACAGCAATCTTATTCGTACCAAACAAAGCAATCTTGTTTGATAGTCCTGGAGTATCATATCGGTCTAACAGAATCGGTTGATCAATATCTAAGATATCGTAAATTGAGATTCCATCAGAACCTTCAGCCACAAAAAGCAAATGATCTTTTATTGCCAGATCCTTGACCGCACCCTCCGTTGGAAAGGAACTACTTTCACAAGTATCTTCTAGACAATAAAATTCTTCAATAATGATTCCGTGATCACCATTTCCTATCACATAATGATTTGAATCAATAAAGGCAACGGTCCAAGCATTTTCACATGGTCTTTGCAAGATAAGATCAGGTTCTAATGGATCTGATATATCATAGAATATGACACCATCCTCGTGCATGGCAACGGCCAATAGGTTGCCACTAATATCAGAGCCCTCAAAGGAAGGGTCATTCATATCTGTTCCACTTAGGGAAAGTGCCCCAATATGGACGGGATTATTTGGATCAGAAAAATCAACGATGGCAGAGCCCTCTTGCTTTGTTCTGCAAGTAAAATAGGCCACGCTATCCGTGGCTGATACCCATATCCCTGGCAAAGAACGATTGCCATTGCCCATTGGGATCTCAAGATTGGCAATTATGGTTGGATCGGTAGGGTCAGAGATATCGTAGAAGTCATAACCATCCAAATTACCTGGTATGATCATAATGTCATTAACTATCTCTACGTCCATCAACTCTCTATTAGGTGGATTGATTCGATGTTCAAGAGAAAGATTTTTTGCTATGCATAAGATAGGCAATAGCAGAAGGATCCCTTTCTTCATGATCGAGTATCGGGTTTTCTTATCATAGTAGGATATTAATATGGTCGTATAAATATAAACATGAAGAAATTTCTGGTGAATGTCATATTTTTTTTCTTATTTGGATATGTAAATCCTTATGAATCTTGTAAAACACATCATTATAACTTTTTTTGTTTCTACTTGTTTAGTATTATCACAAGAGGTGAACTATTTGGACTTCGAGATCATTGTGAATAATGATCCCTATCCAGCAAACATATTCATACATAATCTGGCTCATCTCTCTCCAACTACAGGTACAATGCCAAGATATATGGCAATTATTGATTCGATGTTGGATGCGGTCTGGGTAGTGAATTCAGGACCCTTGGGACTTGACCTCAAGGTTCAACAAGATAGAATATCTTATTTTGACCATGAGAATAATGCATGGATAATAATGAACGAATATATGACCGAGATTGACACACTGACATGTGCTAACGGGTATTATACAGACTTTCATGACATACAACTCTTACAGAATGGTGGATACTTAATACAAGCATATGATTCAATATCGGTCGATCTAAGCACAATTGACCCAGGTGGCAATACCAATGCAACGGTCGTAACCCTCATCATTCAAGAATTTGATTCAGATAAGAATCTGATCTTTGAATGGAATGCGTGGGACCATTTGAATATTACCAACTACAATTATATTAACCTGTCAGCAGGTTTCATTATGTGGATGCATGGTAATAGCATAGAGATTGATGAGGATTCCAATATAATCATATCAAATAGGATAAGCAGTGAGGTAATTAAATTAGATCGAGACAACGGCCAGGTCATTTGGATATTGGGTGGAGCAAATAATCAGTTTACCATTATAAATGATGATTATAATGGGTTCAGTAGACAACATGATGTAAGAAGACTGGAGAATGGAAATCTATTACTTTTCGATAATGGGAATGACCACGAACCACCAATATCTAGAGCTGTAGAATATGAGTTGGATGAAACTAATATGACTGCAAATCTGGTTTGGGACTTCTCACATCCCGAAGGTTATGTTGGGCTTGCAATGGGAAGTGCTCAAAGATTGCCGAACAACAATACTCTAATCAATTGGGGAAGATTAGAGGAGCAAATCGGGGTGGTCACAGAAGTGGATCAGGATAAGAATATCGTTCTAGACTTAAAATATACAGACCCTGTCTATTGCTATAGGGTCACAAAGCATGAATGGCAATTCGATACAAATTTAATTCTTGGTGATACAAATCTGGATGATAAGGTTGATATTATTGATCTAAGCATCATAGCTGACCACTTTGCTGAAGAAGGGTCTAACCTAGACATTTATCACCTTTACAGATTTGATGTAAATAGAGACAGAAACATTGATCATAGTGACATAGATACTTTGGCTGAGATGATCATTGGATTATGAGACTCTAGCAGATTCTTCTAATTAAAAATAGCAGGGAGTCGATTGGGTGTTAACCTATTTTAAGAGTATCATCTTTTTTGTTTGGATAAAGTCACCTGCTTGAATTCTATATAAGTAAACTCCTGCTGATACTGGTTGACCCTGATCATTTTTAGCATTCCAATCCACTGATCTATGACCAAATGTTTGTTTTTCATTTACCAAATGACTTATTGAATTGCCTAACATATCATAAATTGTTATTTCAACAAAAGATTCCTTTGGAAGATAATATCCCAATCTTGTCATAGGGTTAAAGGGATTGGGATAGGCATTATCTAACTCAAAGGGATTGGGTATTGTCCCATCGATCGTAGAAACTTGCTCACAGTCTGAAATATCCTGCTCTCCTATATTTTCCTCAATACAGGTAGGATAGGGTGGGCACAATAAATTCCAAGAAATATCAAATGATAGATCATCTTCATAATCAATATTCAGTTCACATATGGTTTCCGGTATATAATCAGAAAAATAATTACCCTCAAACCTAAACTGGTCTATTTCAGTCAATTCATTGATGATTGATGGTATTGGACCCGATAATTGGCAATAGATATAAGCACCACACATGATACTTGTCAATCTCCCGTCTACCCATTCTTGAACACCTAATTCCAAAGGCTCTACAATGCTATCTCCATCAGCAAAATTATATTCTTCCCCATCAATGGTCTTCCAGAACCATGAGTCTGGATCGTCCATATAAGGATTAGGTGATCCACAGTAAGCATCGCCTTCCTCACAGCCCAGATCGATCCCACTTTCATAGCTATTATCGATCATATTTTGTAGAACAGCTAGGTCATCCTCATAAAAACATAATCCATCGATCTCAACATAACCACTGTCGCAATCCACTGATGGGATTATATCAGGAGGGCCCAGGCTACCATCATCCCTCAAACAATGAGCAAATATCGATCCATTCTCTGACCAAGAGATAAATAAACAATTCGATCCTTTTTCGGCCTTCAGGTCTGATTTTGGATCATTTGAACTGGTTATGACCACCGTTCCATCTTCCCATGTCCCATTGCCCAATGAATCCAATCTTTTAGAGAAAACATCGCCATTCATATTAGAACTTTGCTCTAAATAAGTAACAATGATCTCATCATCAAATTCTGATACTGAGACATCTAGATAGTCATAACTACCATTCATGTCTACAACAGCCACACCATTTTCTCCCCACAGTCTGTTTCCAGTACTATCTACACGCTGCGCAAATATTCCTCGCTGGGACTGGCTACCATTTGCCTCTCTCCAAACAGCCATCATCTCGTAAGAATCATCAGAAATTACCAGCATTGGTGACATCCTAAAATTATTCGAGTTTGCGGAGAGTTCCATTCCGCCATTCCAAAGTGTTGAGCCCTCATCCGTAATCGATTCAACTATTGCAGTTTGTACATTGCCTGACATTTCTGTCCATGAAATAAAACTTCCTCCATCAGGAGCAGAAAGTAATTGTTGTGACCAATTTCCCATTGGAAACGAAGTTGGTCCCACGATCAAAATAGGTTCTGCCCATAGCGGTTCACCATTCAGATCATATTTTTGGACAAAGATTTCACTATAGATTGGCCATCCAGAGGATTGTCTTAACCATTGGAAGACAATATCGCCATTCTCATCAACAATGGACTGAGGAGAGACAAGATTTCTAGTGTCATCCTGCTTTATTATACCATCACCCCATAACAAGTCTCCCTCGGATGACACATGTTGGAATAGAATTTCACCATCATTATGACTACATGTAATTATCAAACTATTATCTTCAAGGATCGTAAGCCTTGGAGACATATTGCTTGTACTAGAATTCGTGATCGTGATCCCATCCTCGCCCCACAACATAAGACCCTCTGGGGATACCTTCCATGCATAGACCTCCCAATTTCCGGTTCTTTGGTCAACGGTCGATATGATAGCATTATCATTTTCATCGATTGCAATATTAAGATGGTAGACCGCGATCCAAGATGCATTATCATTATCGCTGACCAAAAGCCCCGCATCACCAAACTGGGCTACTCCCAATTCATCCATTCGTTGGATATACACATGATAACTACCATCGGTGATCCATGTAATGTAAGTGCCGCCATCTGATGTCGATGCTATTTGGGGTTGGACACCACTCCCAAGAAACTGAGGTGAAGAGGAGTCAGTTGACCATTGAGCTGACAAACATGTAGTAAAGAGAAAAGTGTAAAATATTTGTTTTATTATGTACTTCATAGTGATTCCTCTTCCTCAGGTTTCCCCATTACCATTTAAGATCATAGGCTAGACCAAATATATTGATCTGATCTGGCTTAGAACTATCAATATCTTCTTTCTTCCGTGTATAGAAAATCTTTATAGATCTCTTTTTTGGAAGATCAACATTGAAACCAAAGGAAATCCTATTTTCATTATACTGAAATCGATCTATATTGTAAAGATGAAAAAATTCCCCAGACACATAGGGTTCGATCTTTTTACTTAACTTATACTCAATCGTGATTCTGTTTCTAATCAGATCCTCAGGAGAATCTCCATTCTCATATGTCCTTTGTAACTTTATCCGATACTTGAGACTTACAGGATCCCAACCATATTTATATGACCCACCAAAACTTAATCGCTGTTTGACCTTATCCTCAAATATGGCATATCGCAAGGGAATGAAAATTCTAACTCCATCCAGGATCTTATAGGATAGTGATATCTCAGAGATGGTCTGTTTCACTGTAGATAGTTGATCTATTAACCGAATCTCCTGATCAAATTCAAGTTCAAGTGAGTATGGCAAGTTTTTTTCAAATCCTATGCTATTCCATGACTCAGTTTCATCCGCTGCAAATGCACATTGTAAAAATAAGATGAATAAACAGTACCGACCAATCAACATAGGACCTTTGATAAACAAATTCAGGTATTTAATTAATATCATTAATACCAAAGAATCTGTTTTCCTCATTATTCAATCTGTGGAATAAATTCGAATATTGACCTTATCCAAAAAGACCCTTCGAATCTCGAAATGTACAATGGATAGTCCTGTTCTATCTTTCAGGTCAAGAAGTAATTTTTCATGGTTTTCGGGTTTTATGTTCTCAATGATCTCATATTCCACGGTACGACGACGAAGTAAATTATTTTGCCAATAATTTTCAAGAAAATAGGTTAATAGAACCAGTGTAACATTTGTAAATAATAATTCGCCATAGGATACTTCATTTTGACCTAGGGCATTTATGACACCTATGGTAATCACAACAAATAGATAGGTCATTTCTTTGATGGGAATCGGGTCGGTCCTATATCGAAGAATGGCAAACACAGCAAATAATCCAAAAGCAAAGCCAATATTAATGTCCATATTCCCCAATATGTACGCAAAAAAGAAGATCAATGAATTGAACATGAAATATGTAAAAACAAAATCGTTATTATTATGATCTCGATGATATATCAGTTTTATGATCACGTAAGCGATCGATAGATTAAATCCAAATCTGAAGGCTAGATTAAATAGTTCAGTTGAGAATTCCATTTTTTTCCTGTTATTTTATATTTTGTAAGAAGGTTAAATCAAATCTTTATATAAAACTTCTAACACAAAACTACCAATGAATGACATCAATTTACTAATTATTGATGTTTTTTAAGGATGGTGAATCTAATTCATTCATCATCGTAGGTGCTATTGATCACCCCAGGTGTTCCATTTCCATTGGATGCAGACCAATTTTCCCATAGTGCATTATCCAATGATGGGTGTCTCAACTCGATAGTGGGTCCGCTACCATCTGCCAGTGTTGGCCATGGATCATTATCATCGTATTCCACCATATCTACCATTGAACCATTAGCATCAAAAAACCTGACATGATCCCCTCCTCCTCCAAGACCAAAATCCATACCACCATAATACGAAATAACTTCAGGAAACAAAGCTGTGAATTTCACGGTATCTCTGCAAAGGATTAGATATTGATATGGTTGCAAAAATGTATTTGAAGGCAAGGTAAAAAAATGATCGTCATCATCATCCTTCAAGACCCAAGAACTCAGGTCCATAACATCACTGTTTCCATTATAGATCTCCACCCAATCATCTGGGTCAAAAGCATCCGATGAGTTGTAATTGATCTCATTTATAACGACACCATGATCTGTAATATCATCAAGATCTGTACTTGCTTCTTCGCAACCATGAACCAGGATACAAAAGGCTACCCCTATGCTGATCTCAAATGTTTTTTTTATAGGCCTACAGGACCATAGGAGTAATTTGATGCACTTTATCATTCATAAATCTACCTATCATCCCACAAACAAAAAACCCATGAAGAGAGTGTTATTTAAGTAAGGTGATCTTCCTGGTTTGAATGAACTTATTCTGCTTGGTAGTAATGAAATAAATTCCATTGGGGTGGTCTCTAGCCTCCCATGAGAACTGATGGCTTCCTTTTCGAAGTACTTTATTATTTAACAATTTGACCTCGTGACCAAGAAGGTCATTTACCATTATTTGGACAAACAGATCATGTTCTAGGTCTATATCTATGTTGCAGGAGGGGTTGAATGGATTGGGATAAGCACTCAAAGATATCTCATTTGGTATTGAGTAAGATTCATCTGGAAAATTAATTAGATAATTCTCTTGGATGGACTGTATCAATTCTTGACCGTTTTCAGTTTTATCATATGATAGTGCCCAGATCATGACGCCACCAAGTTCTTGCTCTGAAATATATTGACATTTTAATCCTATCGATTGCGGATTCTCATAGGTTATGATCCGAGTGCTATCGTCTTTGATAAGGTATGGACACAGTGCATCATCATCCCACTGGTAGGTCCAACCGTTACCTATCAATTGAGGGATGTCATAGTACATGACATCAACTGTGCTTCCCGTAAATGGCTCATTGATGTTTGGTGATTCCCATTTAATACCCCAGAATGGCATTCCCATATTTATTTTATCTCTTGGTACTCCTCGGATATTGGATAGATAGTTCATATTGGTGTGGCAGGAGCCATCCAGATCACCAGGTGGTGACGGATAAAGAGGCGAGAGATGCCCCGCGTGACTGGACCAGTTACCATGGGTCCCATATGTCATGGCATTGAAAAAATCAACGTGATCGACCAAAAAATCAAAATCGTGCCACTGTCCGTACCAATTTGAAACAGGGACAGCCATAGTGATCATCCAGTCTGGATCAAGAGCATAAAAAATAGAATCCATCTCTGATACTAAAAGGTTTAGGTTCTCTCTATCTGCCTCCGATTCTGGGAATTCCCAATCCAAGTCTACCCCATCATATTCATTGATCGTCAATATGCTCGCAAGGTTATAGATGAATCCCTCACGAAGGTCTTCATCTGCACTAACCGCCTCAAAGCCCTCATGATTTCCCCATCCTCCTAGACTTAGAAGAAATTTGGCACCTTGCCCATGGACCACATCACTCATCCCTGAACCAAACATGCCATCGTATGAAGAGATACTGCCATCCACATTTGGCCATGCAAAGGAGTGGATGACATGGGTTACAACATCAAACTCTATTTCCTCGATCTGTAGATTAGCCACAACCCATTGCGGATAGTATCCCACTACTCTCTGGGCACTGATTATATTTAAAAACATGATGGATAAAGTAAGTGCTATTTTCATTGAACTACTTACTCATCATCGGTCAAGCGAATCTCTTTTGAAACTGGAGAATAATATTCTGCATAATCATAGTTTCCTATTTTAATTACCCATGATTATTTGCAATAGCGATATTAGATCAACCACATTGACATTTCCATCGTCATTAATATCAACTATTAGATCTTGGCATTCATTTAACTCACCAGAATTAAAATAGTCTGATAATATCAAAACATCAAATATGTCTATCACAGGTTGGTCATTATTCACATCACCATTTAGATTTCCTGAAACATATATCAGATTATCACAAGGATCGCAAGCGTCACCTATAAGGTCTGAATCTTGGTCTTCTTGGTCAGGATTAAAGATATCAATACAATTATCTTCATGATTCAGGATGCCATCATCATCAATGTCTGGATTCATCTCATTAATATTAACCTGCGTAACTTGATAGATCTGGTTTGATGAATAGTTTTGAACTATTGCAATTATTTTTACACTATCTGAGTTCCAACTTTCTCCCAAATCAAATGATCCTGAGAATGTTTGAGATTCTCCCGAAGAATTTATTTCCAGATCTTCTGATAAAAGCCAATCTCTTGCCACATTTCTGGCATTATGATATTGACCTGCACCAGTCCAATATGACCAGATATTATCCTCTACCACAAACACATCAACCTTTTGATTGGCATTGCTCAGGTCCGAATCCATTGATATGATTACATCATATGAGACTTCTGATCCAATTTGCCCATTGATGGAAATCTCATATGGGGTTTCATTGCCTATCATATAATTATACAAATTCATAAATGTGCCCATGAAAGGTTCCCAATTACCATTTGCATATCCACCAATGGTTTCTTCAACTCCATTCCATTGTGTATGAGGAATACCCCCAACACCATAGAGATTTGCCCTTGTGGAATACTCTGAAATATCAAAATCTGAATTCCCTGGAGTAAAATTTGGACTGTGCCACTCTATGTTAACCAATGTCTCTGGATAGGTATCTAACATCTCGGATATCGCAAAACTTGCTGAAGGGCAATAGGGTCATTGGAGACCTGTAAAGTCCTCAACGAATACTCTCTGTGAAGATCTAGAGGCTTCTTGGAGTATGAGTTCTAACTTAGCCAATTCACTACCAACCGCATCAAATTGAGTCTGTCCATTCAGGGCATAAAAAATTGAATTAAATAGTAGAATTATAGTTGTAATTGATTTCATTTCTATCTCTTTACTTTAAAAAGGTCATTTTCTTGGTTTGCTTAGATTATCTGCCTGAATCATATAAATGTATACTCTTGCGGAAACTAACTTCCCTTGTTCATTTTTAGCATTCCATTTAAACGGTATTTACCCAGAAGTTAAATGAATTATGTTTATACTGCCTCAATCTATTTTTTTCTACACACCAAGCCCTACATTCATATTCTTTATGGTGCTATCTTTAATAAAAGGCCATCAGATGCGATCGATCCAAAAAAACCAAATCCTCCCTCGATACCAACCGAGCGGCCCTTTGTGGTAGGATAATTGAGCAACGCATTTGAATATTCGCCCATCTCACCAGTGATAAAATACTCATGGTAATTATCTTCCATGGCAGTGAGGCGTATAAAATAGTCTAAGGTTTCCTGTGTGTCCATCTCTTCTCCACAATATTCAGCAGTGATCCCATATGGATTTTGAGAATCATCCTCAAGGTCTATCACAAAATCATCAAAATATCCTCCGCACCAATCACCATTTGATGTGTCTTCCCAAAAATTACCAAAGATCACCTCTCCAGTGACCAGCCCCATGCCCATTGTCTGACTCCAATGAATGTCAAAAGGTTCATTTGCAGTAATAGTATCAACAGACCTTCCCCTCTGTGATAGAGAATCAATATTTGGGATGGATGGCGTCATGAGTGACCCCGTCACCGGATCAAAACCAGGAGCAGATATGCTTAGATCATAATTGGTCTCTGGTTGAGGAACAAAGGAACCAGTTGTGTCAACATAGAAATTGATGCGGAAATCATTCGTGTCGTAGTAGGTGGTATCCCATGTGATCGTGGTGCCATAGAAAGTAAATGTCGTGTCGAAGTATACGGTATCCACGAATGTTATCTTATCAACATATGATAGCTCAAAATTGTTACCCTGATCATCGATCACATTGACGGATGCGTCTTTTATAAGGGCGGCAGGTTCATAGATCGAGTCCACTACCCAATAACCATCCTGACCTTCATCACATTCCCAACATTCATCATCATCGCAATCGCACCAGTATAGGGTATCCGTTTCAACTAGGGTCAATACGGTCTCATCAAGGTCTGTCGTTCTATAGAGTCCAACATAACTTGGGTGACCAGGGTCTAGATTGATCAGACCAAAGACATTCAATACATGATCATAATCAGACTCTAGGTCCTCCCACTCATTGGTCGGGAAAAGGCATCCCATGATACTGATCATCATAAACGAGAAGATGATTCGACATGGCAACTTAAAAATCAAATTTCACCCCAAAGGTAAGGATCAAGGGGAACTGTGGGACCACTCTTCTTTCCACACCCAATTGATCACCGTTCATACCTGTTTTTGTCCTATAAGCATAACTAAATGCATTCAAGTGTTTTGTAACATTCATCACCTGCCAGTATGTATCATATTCCAGGCCAAATAAGTTGCCACCTTTTCGTGTCATACCAACATCTATCCTGAAATAATCATCATAACGCTCTGTGTTCTTTTCTCCAACGATATAACTATCAAGAGGATACCAGTATGTATCACTATATAGATTCTGTTCCCAATCATAGACCCTTCCCAGAATCTTTGTATAGGGATTTCCACTTGATTGTGTGAGAGCCGTACTTATCTCAAGTTCTTCTGTCAGTTCAATATTGCCTACGACATTGATTGTATGGGTTCGGTCAAAGTTCGGATGATGCCATCCACTGGGCTCAGTGAAATATTTTGTCTCTGCGTAGGTATATCCGACCCAGCCATTTAGCCTGCCAGATGATTTTTTCAATAAGAATTCAACGCCCCAACTATTTCCTCTAGTATCCCAAAACTCATTGAATGGGGTGTCAGACTCACCCCCTTCCATCGTATTCTGATTTTCTTGTTTCAATGTGAGAAGATTATCGAAATCTTTTTGGTATAGCTCTAATCGATAAAAAATATTTTTTGGGGACATGTATTCAAGGCCACCTATTATGTGTTGAGATATGGCAGCAGGCTTGTCCTCAGGTATACCTAGCCAGAGTTCCACCAACCTGAGATTTTCATCCTGATTATTTGCAGTGGTCAAGAATTGATGATAGAGTCCCCAATTTAGCTTCAAGGCAATATCCTTTGAATAATGATATTTCATTCCCAGTCTTGGATCAAGATAAAACTCATCATGCAAGTTGTAATCAGTGCCCCTGATTCCTAATTGAAATTTTAATTTTTCTGAGAATTCCCACCTGTCTTGAATGAAGAATGAGATCTCACGGGTCTTATTATCTAGAGTTAATGGTGAAAAAATGACGGATGTATCCTGGGTGGCGATTTTCACTTCTTCTCCAAGATCAAAGTCCACACTCTTTAATTGGAAGCCCCCCGTTATCTCATGACGATCAGTTGCTTTCCAAGTTAACTCAGTCTCTATTGAATTATCATTGATAATATCATACAGTCTCCAGTTAACATCTGTAAATATTGCCGTTACAGAGTCTGCATAGGTGTAGGTATCCCTAAAATAAAAACCAAGGTCAAAATCAAATCGATACCTACTATTTGATACAAAGGTCTTTGCGACCACCTCAGGAGACATGATCCACCGCCATATAAGACCATTTGTACGATTCCCCCAAGGCCATTTGATGCTAAAACCAGTCTCTGTATCACGATCTACATTTGCATTATCTATGCTTTCCCTTTCATCCCAGGAATAGTCTAACACGTCATCACCATAGAAACGAGAGTATGTGATGCGATGGTCTTGGTTGATGTCTAGATTGATCTTCACTTGATAGTCATAAAAGAAATATGGAAACTGAAAATATGCATCCGTGCCATCAGCCTTCTGACCCATTGGTATCTTCAGAGCATCGACAATTGAATCAAAATAGGTCCTACGCCCTGATATCATCCAAGAACCCTTCATTCCCCTCCACCTTGGTAGTGGACCTTCCAGTAAACCCTTGCTAGAAATGAGAGAGATATTGGCCATGCCCGTAATCTCGTTCGTATTGCCCTCTCGATTGATCACATTGAGTATGGCCCCCATTCTTCCTCCGTGCCTCGCAGGGAATCCTCCAGCATGAAAATCTGCTTCCTTTATCGCATCCGTATTGAACGTTGAGAAGATCCCGCCTAGATGATAGGGGTTATAGACCACGATGCCATCCAGCATGATCAGGTTCTGGTCGGGAGTACTACCTCTAACATAAAGCGCACTGGAAAAATCGCTTGTGGTCTGGACTCCCGGAAGCATTTGCAGGGTTCTAAATACATCAGGCTCTATGAAAGCAGGTGCGGAATTTATCTCTCTGATGTCCAAGGATATTTGACTGCTCTCGATGGACCTCTCAAATTTTTGACGTTCTGCCGTGACCAAAACCTCTGAGCCTTCGATCACCTGATCTTTCATACCAATCTCCAGTCTGACCGGACTTCCATCAAAGAGCTCTACCATTTCCTTGTGGACTGCATATCCTATCATGGACACATTGACCTCATACTCACCTAGAGGTATATCAGATATTACAAAGTATCCGTCCCGATTTGTTGCTGCGCCTATCGATGTATTACTTATAAAGACATTTGCATAGGATATGGGCTCCCCATTCGCATTATTTCTTACAAAACCATTGATGCTTGATGTATTCTGTGCCACCAAAAAAGTGAGAGATATAAATATGATGACCTTTATAGATCGAAGGAAAAACAATGAATCAGATCGTTTTTTAATTTAGAAACTTCCAGAAACTATTTCTTTTGAGATCAGCAATATCTTATTGGCCTGAGAGCTCGTCAATCCAAGTCTATCTTTGAAATATGCCTCTATTCGAGGATTCATTCTATAATTTTCTCTGTCTAGCTTTACCGCATGCACCAATCTAAGCATTCCGCCTAGCACTGCATCCAACTGGTCAGCGGGAATATCCTGATCCAATAGCCTATTTTTCAATTCATCAATGTCATCAATGCCCAGTCTTTTGAAATGGCTTTCCATGACCAGGTCTTTTCTCTCGACCCTTTGACCAGTAGCTCGGGCACGAAAACTTGCATATCTCTTATCTGCCTCTTCTCTAGAAATATCACCCCTATCAACAGCGGTCTCAATTCTCTGTCTTAGAACTTCCCATTTCTTTCGATCATCCAATCCCTCCTTTGGCATGGACGTGCTTTGCTGAGCATTCAACCAAAGGGGCAGGATACATATCATTATTATACATTTCATTATTATTTATCTCTAAAAAATAAGGTCCCGATAAATATCGAGACCTTGGCTAATAATTGATCAAAGTTATAGTACGATCTAAACATCATTCTCACAATTTTGATAGGCCTCTTCCATCTCCTCATCATTATTTATCGTAACCGTTGAATTACCTTCCTCTGTCTCATACACGATATCTACCGGATACTGGAGACCCGGCTCCTCTTCCGATTCACCATTTTCCTCATACCATCTCCTCAACAGGAACCATCCGCCTTCATCCTCTACGGTAATGGTCGACCCATCAGGCATCACAAAGGTCACAGGCAGAACATAATCAAAACATTCCTCGTCTTCTTCTCCCTCTGGATCCTCTTCCCAACCTTCTTCCCACTCACCTCGGCATTCATCTTTGGCTGATTCCATCTCCTCATCATTGTTTACCGTGATAGTTGAATCACCTTCCTCGGTCTCATATACGATGTCTACCGGATACTGAAGTTCAGGTCTGACCTCCTCATATCCTTCGTTTTCATCATACCAATCCTTCAACTCATCCCAGCCATTTTCACCATCCTCAACCGTCATGCTAGAACCATCTGGCATAGTAAAGGTTATCGGATAAACCAATTCAAAGCATGCCTCACCATCATCATCTCGTTTCCATTCTCCATCACGCTCAGGTCGGCATGCATGATATGCATTACTCAACTCTTGTTGACTATCGATGGTCATTGATTCTTCATTAAAAAAGATCACCACAGGGAATTGCATCAGAGGTCTCTGCCCCATCCCTGGATTTTCCTCATACCATGACTTGATATCAGACCATCCATCCTCATCATCTGTCTCGACCGTGATCGTAGAACCATCAGGCATGTCAAAGGTGATAGGAAAAACAAGAGAGAAACATTCCCAATCCTCGTGTTCTCCTCTATCCCAGTCACGACCCTTGCTGCCCCAGTCGTTGGGGTCCAGTTTTCTTCCTTCGAGGTTAAAATACACCTCACCGCGATGACCACTTCTATGGCCATTCCCAATACGTTCTACCTCATATCCCAATTCAGAGGCATAGTGAGTCCCTATCTCGTCATACTCATTATCATTCTCAACATATGACCTAGACTGATCAGGTAGTTCTTCAATATCTATCTCTATCTTCTCCGCCGCGATTATCATCTGTATCAATTCAGCATCTGATGTTTCATATCCCTCTTTGTCACCAAACTGGCAACCGGCTAGTAGTAGTAATATTGGAATTAAATAAAGTATTCTTACTCTCATTATCATTGATCCTTATCTATGAAAAAACTAAAATTTCTTTACATATGTAACTTAACAAATACGACAAAAACACCCAAAATTATTTTAACATGATCATCTTCTTGGTCTGACTGATCTCATCTGCCTGAATCTTGAAAAAATATACACCACTTTTGACGGGGCCTCCTTTTTCATTTAGACCATTCCACTCAAGGTCATAGGTATCTATCTCCAATGTTCCATAATCTATCTCCCAAACGAGATTGCCTCTTATATCATATATGTAGGCAATATGTTTCCTCTTTTCGTGAACACTGAGTTTTAGATTCACCTTCGGATTGAAAGGGTTTGGAAAAGGTTCCCCGAGCATGAATCCATTCACGATGATCGGATTCTCTTCCGTTGAGACCAGTGACTCAAATTTGATCCTTTCAATGTTAAATCCCGCCTGAACGATCTGAATCTTTAAGAATTGCTCACCCTCTGATACTTCAACATCGGGGATCAGCATATTCTGCCAATCATACCAGCCACCCGTACTGGGAACATCAACAACCGCAAGATTGACACCATCCAACTGTACAAAGAACATCCCCCCAGAATTGGGGGCTGCAACCCTGACCTTCAGATCATATGTTCCTGGGGTCACATCCTGTATCGTATATCCTAGCCATTCACCTGTATCCGTCCAACCAACATTATAGGGATGGCTGCTATTGGACCCATTATTATATTCAATGTCCACTCCATCATTTCTATATGTCCAGCCTTCATTCCAACTACCATCACCATTGTTGATGTAATCACTATCTGTATAAGACATGCCCCATACCCCTATGTCATATTCTACTGCAGGTATAATTCCAGGGATACTATGTTGTGAATAAGGTTTGGAGATCTCGCCATATTCAGGGTCGGTCAGTGATGCGATCACACCAGGCATGGATATGCAATTCTCAAGCTTGAGGCTATTGGCAAAACTTATAAGCGCTGCCTCTGAATACTCTGGAGAAGGCTGAGAAGCATTTCCGCTCCAGTAATTTATAAGTGTCTGGTACTGACCGGTGACCAATACCGAGAATGGACTAGAGATCTTGTCAACTTTCTTGTGAGTCCAAAAATTCCATCCTATGTCATTCTCCTCCAATAATTTAAAGACCTCGTAATACCATTGATTAGAATTCTCACCAGCCTCGCCCATCCACAGTGGAATCTCATATTGATTGCTCATTCCAATATAGGATTGGATGGTTGACAGTGATGTCTCTCCCCAATACTTATGAAATGAATAGGACATATTTTCATCCCAAGGTGGGGTGAGGCCAGTAAAATCTGTTCCATACCAGTTGCCTTCAACATACAATATATGATTTGTATCGACCTCTCGTATGGCATCAGTGATATCAATGTATAACTGTCTGAGCTCTTCTGTAGTGACCCCATCTGGCAGCACCGGCTCGTTGATGAGATCATAGCCTCCGATCAAGGTCTCCTCAGAATAATAGTCCGCGATCTCTCTCCATATCTGAGTGGTCAATTCCTTGTTCTCATTGTCCAACCATAAACGGGCAGTCCCATCACTGTCGCTTATGGGCCCACCATTCTGACCTCCAGGAGCACAATGCATATCCAAAATAATATACATATTGTAAGGCTCGCACCATGAGATCAATTCATCGATGATGCCATAACCAATGGGTGTATCAGATCCCGATTCATCATAGAACTGTTTATAGTGAAAGGGAACCCTGATATGATTGAATCCCCATTCAGCGATCTGATCAATGTCCACCTGAGCCACATAGTTTTGACGATATGACTCCCAAAATTCATATGCGGTCTCCACACCCACAAGATCCTCGACATGATCTTGAATCTGTGTTGGTGATTCAAACCCTTCGATCCAGGCTTGATTATGAAGCATATATCCCTCAGGCACTAGCCAGCCCCCAAGGCCAAATCCTCTTAATAGAATTGGCTCACCATTGCCCTCAACGATCTGGCCATCCTCAACGTGGAGAAACCCCTGACCCAATAAGGATGAGGTCAATGCTAGAGTCAATAATGATCTCTTTGAGATCTGCTTAATAAAAAATTTATTCAATTGCATTCTGAACACTCATTAAAACATACAATTGATAGGGTCGTGTCTGCAATGCCTATGGATACAGACCGATCATTATATTGTCCCACACCACATTCGTCACTGAGGGTTTCCCAGCCACCAGACCAGGAACCAGGGAAATACCCATTCCTATACTTATAGGTAAAAGAGGAATTGGGTGGTAGGGTTAACTGGGCCTTCCATACTCCACTATCTGTGGTCGGCTCCATCTGTAGTCCACCAGAACTTCCAGAACTGATGGAGCCTCCAGAAAGCCACACACCGGTCCCGGTTACATTCATATTTTCCATGTCCACTTGAAAGGTCACTTGCACATCACCAATATCTTCTGATCGCTTGGAGACTCTGACATGATCAACCAGCATCCTCATAGGGAAAGAACTTGGGTCAATTCCTTGAGCTCCGCCCCAGTCACCACCAATTGCCAGATTCAATATCATATACTGCGGCGCATCAAAAGGCCATCTTGCCACATCACCATCACTGTCATTGTAAACAAAAAAGAAAGGTTGATCATCTACCAGATAGCGTAAGTAGTTCGGGCTCCACTCCAATGAATAGACATGGAATGATTCTGTGGCAGTGCTGATCAATGTTGAACCAGATCTTTGAGTATTGATCATATGGTTATAATCCTTGGTATGTATTGAACCATGAATATTCCCATCATCAAAACCAACGTGCTCCATGATATCTATCTCTCCACAGTCAGGCCACCCCGCACTTGATATGTTCTCACCGAGCATCCATATTGCAGGCCAGGATCCATTGCCTTTTGGCAATTTTGCCTTGATGTCAAATCGTCCATATGTCCAAGAGAATCTGTCATCTGTGTTGATCCTGCCTGAGGTATAGTCCGCATTGTATTGATTGCCTGCATGGTCAGTGTCGTAATAATCTGGCTCTATCAAACCCTGGATCACTAGATTGCCATTTTCCAAAAAGACATTAGTATCCCTATCTGTATAGGCCTGTTGTTCGTTATTGACCCACCCTGGACGCCAGCGTAATATATTCCATTTGGAAAGATCCAGAGTGTCACCATCAAATTCTTCTGTCCACACCTGCTCCCATTCCTCCAATGTTTCAGGTGGATTTTCTTCAGAATGGTCGTTCTTGGTATCATTCTCTGAGCAACATAGGAAAATGAACATTAGACTCATCAAAGAGTGTGATCTAAACATCATCATTTTAGATAGAGGATCTTTTGAGTGAGCGCAATGTCATCATTGATCAATTTGAAGAAATAGGTCCCTGATGGGACAGGGGTACCATCCTGGCGCATACCATTCCAGTGGATGGACCTATCTCTGCTTGATCCAAGCCTGTTGTGTCCAACCGTAACGATCCTCCCATTGATATCATATATGGCATACTCGATCGAGCCTTCGCCATTGAGGGTCAATGGAAACGTGATATTATGATTAAATGGGTTTGGATAGGCCCTACCCATTGAGATGGAGTATGGTAGTCCGGTGGTTGATGTGGTCTTCAAGGGATCACCATTATATCCTGTGTCTCCTGGGGTCGTCAAACACAGTATCATATGTCCGTACTGGAATACGACATTTTCCTCAATGAAGTCTACATTATTCCCGTCAAAGGTATGCGTAGCGCGCTCCCAACGGTTAGGATCCATATAATCGAAATCATCGGTCCATAGAAGAATGAAATCGTTGTTCGTTCCTGTATTTCCCGAGCCTGGTACATATGCATAATATTTTACCCAATCATAGAAAGCGTAGACCGGTAAGATATCAGAATCAAATGTACCTACCCAACTCGATGCAGTGGGCTGCCAGAGATTCATCATGATCTTTTGGTAGTGATACATGGAGTCGGCATAAAAATTATCAACGGTTCGAACCAGGTCATCATCAATGAAAAAGAGGACATTATCTGGAGTCCACTCAATTGCATAAGTGTGGAGACCCTCATGCGGATTGAAGTCAAGGTCCAATTCCTGAACATAGTCCCATTGGTTCTGTATGATGAGATTTGTTGAGGCCTCATCCTCATGTTGACCCAATATCTCCCAATCGATCTCGTTCCAATGCCGTGATCCACTCAAGCCCTCTGCCCAATAATCACGATAGGTGAAAAAAGAACTTACAATTCCGCTACCTGAGGCAGATCTCATGCTGACCTCATATCTACCGTATCGGTAGGTGTCTATCGTCCGTAACTCACCTCCTCTATATGGCTTTGAGGATGCTACAGATACCAAAAGGAATACGGTTATGGTGCTATTTAAGTAGAATGGTCTTTTCATAATGATTAACCTTACCAACGGTTGTTCTAATGATATACATGCCACTTGCCTGGCTCTTACTATTCCATTCCAATTGATGACTCCCAGTTGACATCATTCCATCAAATATAGTATCAACTACTCTACCAGCTGCATCAATGACATCAACCCTCACTTGAGTATCATTTATCATTTCAATTGGTATGGTGATCTTATTGTTAAAAGGGTTTGGATATGGTGCCTTGAAATTAAATTGCATTGGTGTATTTGACACAACAGATAGTGGCTCATCAAGCCCAATCTCCATCCCATTGAGAAATGGACCGGCATGAGAATATCCAGTTCCATATACCTCTGCAGAGAAATAGATATCCAAGGTGCCATCTGCAACCAAAACTCTATCAAGAAGCACATTGTGTGCGGTTGTGTGCCCTACCTCCCCTATGACATCCAGATCATTCACCCAAAGGCTATCTTCAATGGTAATATCAAATTTTCGATCACCAGGCTGTGAATAGTGGTTATCAGAGAACATAAGATTCAAATTATAAAAACCTGGGACCAGGCGGACCTTGTACCCTGCAACTCGATTCAATGACGATCTGTAGATGTCATCATTTGTCGTACCAACAATATCAATAGACTCATCGATCACCTGATAATTTCCTCCCTCGTGACCATATTGAACACTAGAACTCCACACCTGATCGGTCGAGTAGATCGACATACTATCACCACCTACATTGATCAGCGCGTAACTCATTGGCTCTGGCGAGTCGATCCACACGATCTGCCAATCAATTGAATTTGGTGGAACATTATCATCCTCTATGTTAAACACTCCCATATTTGCTGCATCAAATTGTTCACTATCCATCGTAAGGGTAACAGAGCGTCGATCCTCCAATAATTCTGCGCTGTTGATAGT
This sequence comes from uncultured Fidelibacterota bacterium, assembly GCA_937893835.1. Lineage (GTDB taxonomy): Bacteria > Fidelibacterota > Marinisomatia > Marinisomatales > UBA1611 > NZWG01. The sequence goes on along the minus strand of CALCSS010000024.1, from coordinate 30,579 downwards.
GGTGTTTGCCAGACTGTAATTATTGATGTCCTCAGAACTGGATAAGCCTATTTCCTCTGAAAAACGCATGTCGATCGAGTACCCATGGTGCCTTGCCCAAAGCGCAGACGGTATTGTATTGTCAACCAATCCAGTTTCGGATAGATTGGTCAAGCAAAGGATCATATATCCATCCTGGTAAACAACATTCTCCTCTATGAACAATGATTGGTTCCCGCCCCATGTATGGTCATCGCTTTTTTCCCAGCGAGTGGAATCAAAGGAATCAAAATCATCTTGCCATGCCAATGTAAAATTGGAATCAGTCCCCACATTGCCCTCACCAGGGGTATACGATGCATAGCTGACATGGTCGTAGAATGCAAATCTTGGTAATACTCTCTCATCCCAAATGCCGACCCAATCATCATAGACCGGATTCCAAATGTTCATCATTATCTTCTGTGAATAGTGCATCTCATCAATATGTCCACCGGTCTGCCTATACACCTCCTCACCATCAATGAACCAAGCAACGTAGTCGGGGGTCCATTCAAAACCATATGTATGAAAATCCACATGAGGATTAAATGGAATGTAATGCTGACGAATGTGCGAACTTTGTCCCCAGGTAATGGTATTAAAGTCGATCACATGGTCATATCTTCCAAGAAGTTCAATGTCGATCTCATTCCACGGTGTTTCAGAACAACAACTGTCATTATAGGTGAAAAATGAGGACAGAACACCATCTCCTTGGGCAGGCTTATATCTTGCCTCGAATTTTCCATAGAGAACAGGTTCCAGTGTCCTAAGCTCGGCACCTCTGTAAAGTTGAGCCTGACATAGACCGACCAAAAAATTGATTAAAATAATATATCGCATGATCTATTTTAATATTGATCCATAATCTAATCGGTTATCAGACGTTAAAATAGGAAATGATGGAACAACTATCGGATATGGCAAGCCCCTTTGAGTGACCAGCATGTCAGTTGATGTGAGTTCAAGCGTCTCAAAGGCATCCATATTTATCTTGATCTTATTTGAATATGCTTCCTGTAATGAATCAATGATAGAACCAAAAAGATCAAGTGACTCTTGCTCTGTTGCATTGTCATCTAGACCATTTATCTCCATATATCTCCTGCTGGCATATGCATCCTCCCATAGAAACACATTGGACTCCACTCTCCAGTCACTGTCCAGGCCTTTATCATAGCATACTCGAGTCAATTCCATGTCTCTCAATAGATCAGCGATCGCGAATTTTAGTTGTGATCGGAATTCCCCCTTGTTCATCTTTCTCTTTCGAAAAACAAGAGGATGTGATCTCAACATATCATTGAAGTCTCCGACACTATAATTTTTGCCATCATATCGAAATAAGGTCGCCGATAGATCAAGACCTGCCCTATTGTCAAAGGGTCTCAGGTCGATTTGCTCAGCGTTATCCCATATAGCCTGATCAATTGCTATCTTCTTCTCTTCTTCATCTCTTAGATAATGATCACCTGCGATCGAAGCATATGAATTGAATGTCTCTGGTTCTAGATCCATTTTTTTATCTTTCATCAAATTTTCAACATAATCCTTAAACTGACCCGTGGCACTAGTCTCTTTCAATCTATCACTAACATCATTCCAACGTAGATCTTGCTGGTCTTGTGTGATCACAGGTTGATCGGACCAGCCCCTTACCTCGATCACTAGGTAGGTACCATCATCTGCCTTGAATGGTCCAATGATCTCACCCTTTTCCAGATCTTCTCTGAAAAGGCCATCGTGGATCATCTTTGGCTCTCGATCAAACCAATTAATAGTTCTTGAAGGTACGTCACCCTGCCAAAGATATGAATAGATCGAGTCCAAGGGCATCCCACCATCAAGAAGCTGTTTGAACTTCTGAACCATCTCCATATCTGGTAAACTCAGATAATCTATTTGAATGGTCCTGCCTGAAAGTAGATAGCGTTCCCTTATATCATCGTCCGATAGTGAGACTGAATCATAAAAGGAATCATTATAGAAGACCTGACGCATTGCCTGTTCCGTTCTACCCTTTAGAAATTTCTTAAAATTAGAACTTTCCAAAAGATCGTCCTTTTTTGTATCCATCTCCAGACCTGTCATCTTCTCAGCGATCAATGAATTCAACACGATCTTTTTATGTAAATAGTTGGACTGGCGGCAATAAGCAGGTCTTATCGAATATTCAGCCCTTCTTAAGAAGTCTTGAATGGTAATGGTCCTATCTCCAACATAGGCAAGGATCTGATCACCTTTGACCGAGTCCTTATGACCAGAACAGTTAGGTATTATTACAATAAGTGCGAAGCAGGACAGAGCCCGTACCATAGGTTATCAGAAAGAAAAACCCACAGTATAAACATGAACATCTCCCAATATGCCCATGCTCTTATATGCGTAGTCTATGGACAGCGATCGATTTCCAATATAGAACATCTCGAGACCTAGGCCACCCGTATATCCATACTGAGGACTATCCATATAGAGTGCCTTGACCCCGCCTCTTAAACTAAACATACCAAATCCTGGAATATTGTTATCCATCGAACAACCAACGTTTATGGACTCAGAATTATTATTGGGGTGTAGCGCATCAACTGCAACAGTGACCCTAGAAAAATTGTTCACAATAGGTTTCAGTGCAATTCCGATCCTAAAGATCAATGGTAATTCCCATTCCGATGGTCTGAATTGACCTGCGACATCACCATAGTTGCCTTCCTCGTATTCTGATATGTCCACCGGCTGATAGATATCAATACCATCAAACCTCATCCTTGTACCGTAATTGGATATACTCATTCCAATATTCATTCCGTCTTTATCATTTCCTGTAAAAGAGAAAAATTTTGTATTTACCAGTACGCCAAGATCGACTGCAAAGGAATTTGCTGAACTGTGCCAAATATTTGATCTGATGTATTTTAGTGATGATCCAAATGCAAACCAGGAGACGATCTTACGTGAAAATGTCAAGGTGGCGGCCATGTCACTTGCAGTAAAGTTCTCACCTGTGCCCTCCTGATATTCAAGGGTCGTCACAGGCATCTCACCATAGTCCATTTGAGTGATACCAAACCCTATATTCCCGACTCCCGGGACAATGAACGCACCACCTGTGAACAGCATATTGATATCAACGATCCAAGGATGCATCATAAAGGCAACCGTTGACCTCTCAAGGTTTGCAAGACCTGCGGGGTTCCAGTAAATGGAAGAGATGCCGCTGGTCACCGCAACAAAAGCCTCACCCATGGCACTGCCATCACTGCCAACGCCTATCTCAAGGAAATTTGCAGCGGTGGTACCATATCTATTGATCATCTGTGCCTCTAAAGGCATGATGATGATAAAACAAAAAATCAATATTCTTTGTAGGGCCTTCATCATTTGATCACCGCAAATTTTCCTAGTTTGGAATCACCTGTGACATTCGACTCTATATGATATATATACATACCTGCAGCAATCTCAAGGCTCTCTCTTGTAAGCATGTCCCAGTGAACAATTCCTTGGTCTGGCTCATTCTGAACTTTTATCTCATCGACCAAGACCCCACTCACCGTGAAAATCTTGATCGTACATTCAGCGGGAATATGAGTGAACAATATTTTTCTTCTTTGGTTGAGATATGGATTCGTGACAGCCTCTTCCATCATATTCGTCATTACATATGGATTGGGCACCACTTTGATATTCTTCATGCCACTTGCCAAGGCGTCTGTGTCTAGGCCTTGATTCTCATTTACGGTAAATCGAATTGTATCAGTCTCATAAAATGGTCGTTTCCAGTCCAATTGATATACATCTCCAGGCTGGGGGAATGTTGACTCAGTAGTAAGTTGAAAGTCAATGACAAAGGCCGTGCCTCTCCAGCGATTGCTTCCAGTGGCTCCTATGAATATCTTATCAATGAAAATGTCAAACGTATCATTATCATCAAGGTCATATATGACAGCATCCATTAACTCATAGTTCCCTGCCGAATCAACAAAGGATGTATTCTGCACATAAAAACTCAGTGCTGGATTCATTATCTTTTGCGTACCAATCGACTGTCCTAGTTCATCTCTAACTGTTCCAGTTGACGCCATACCCACATAGGCGGAATCATCATCAGTGAAAACAACTTGATATTTCCAGGCCATTTTTATGCCTTCAGCCTCAGATGGTGTTACTCTCATGATCCCATCTCCATTGACCCAGCCGGAGTTTCCATATCTATACTCTGGTATCTCCAAGTAATCATCAATCTCTATTTGGAGACCATCAAATACATCTGTCTCTATGGTACCAACAGGATTCAAGGTCCAATAATTTGGTATCCCATCAACAACATCATTTAATATAAGATTAGTACCAATGTACTTTGTCGAGTTCTCTGTATATACAAGGTAGACGCTGTCAGTGACATCATAGACCAAGATCTCATCCGTCACATATTGGAAACCATGATCGTATCCACTAACCACGGCTATGGTATCCACACCAAATGTAACGGCATATTGATGCCCTTCCTTCAGGCTCCCTTGAGCTCTGATCATTGGAGTGACCGTTCCAGATCCCAGGAGATCGATATCCTCCATCTCCAGACTGGGTGGTATGTAACCTGCCGCAGACTGACGAGGCACGACAATGGCCACGTTCTTTCCAATGGAACGAATATTCTCATACTCGTCCAACTCGATCACTGCATTATTCTCAGAGGGTGAGATACCAGGTCCGATGTCTGGCGCCCCATAATCATAGGCGACTATTGCATAGTAATAGGTACGTCCGTTTTGAACCGTATTGTCCACGAATATGTGGTTGATCCCTGAATTATTTCCAAGGTTGTATCCGGTTCCATTCACCAATCCATAGTCAGTGAAGCCGCTACACTGGTGAACCATACCATTTGTCTCATTGGGATTGTGTGGGCTTTGATCGAGCATGTCACACAGGTACAATGGTTTCTTGAACATGGGCGTGCCATACCCATCTGTGATGATCTCAGGGTCCGCCATATATTTATCTGTTGCACGATAGACCTTATAACCTTCAAAGTCATTTATATTTCCAACAAAGGGGTCTCTTGTTCTGGTATCTGAAATATCATCCCAGGTCAAGATGACCTCTCCATCTCCTGCTGTGGCCGTGAGAGTAGGCATCTTAGGTGGCTGTGCAAAGCGATAGTCCTTCTCATAGATCACCTGCACAATACGCTTCAACTCATAGAGGGCCGGAGCAGAATGATCATCAGAGTTCAGACCTGCCAGGGGGTCATATGAGTGTAATTCTGACATGGATATCCTCTCTACTCTGCCCTGATAGAGTGGGAAGGGCCCTGAGGCAAACACCTCGACCAAATTGGAAATATTACCCTCAAATTCCTCAAGTGTGTCACCACCAACAAGGTCCCACATCACTTGATCATTCTTGAACCACTCTGTCTCATTGGATGCGGCATGGCTCGGTATGGGAAACATTCTAAATGATGTAAGTCCGACCATGTCTGATTCGGAGACATCAGTAGTATTGAAATTTGGCTCACAACCGACACCCTCAACAAAGTCAGGTCTGTGATTGCATTCTGAACCATCTGCATCGGGACCATCATAATTCAATTCACCAGGTCCAACTCCATCAATGCCAATGTCATCCCCATAATACTCTGCCAATTGATAGATACCATCTCCATTCAGATCCTCACCATCTTCCCAGTCTTGGTCCTCATCTGCGTCCCAGTGTTCTTTTAGATCCTCAAGCTCTAATTTATAAAATTCAAGAAAGGCATCAATATCAGTGATCCCATCCGTAGGGCCCACCAAGGCAGTTGGCTCATTGTCCCGTTTCTCATCGGTAAGTCCATCAAAGTCATTGTCTTGATAGTCATAGGCAAGTCCCGGGCTCTCAAGATATGCAAAACCCATGACCCCAGTTGGAAGTCCTCCTGTGCCGATGCCATTAATATCCCACGAATAGGACATGTCGATCTCGACATCGAAGTATCCAATATCATCAGAGTTGTCATTACCAATTCCATTATCAACCCAATAGCCAAAGGCAACATCCCTCAGGTCATAGTCTGATATGTTCGCGATGGAGTATTCCCAAAATATAGCATCCCTGGCCTGTGGATTGTTCCATTGGAATCCACGTACGTCCACTCTGAGACCAAGCCCCCCCCAAGGCTCTCCGACCTGTTTTGTAACATCAGGCTTGAGATCACCGATGTGCTTACCAGGACGTGGAAAATATTTGACATTGTCCTCAGCACCTAGATACTCTAGATCTTGAGCATCATTGACCACATAATAGCATTCCTGATCTGCGTAGGTCACTCCACGACCAAAACGACCATTCCACTCGCCTGGCCACTTGGTCTCCAATCCTGTTGAGGGCCATCCGCCAATAGGCCAAGAGTTCTCAATATTGGATACGGCCGGATACTCGTCTGCCTCATTAAAGTAGCCAAATACAGGGTAGAAGCCCCACTCGACCGTTCCTGTTGGGTCACGATCCATCTCTTCCCTATAACTCGTCTGGAGATAGTGAAGAGTGTGCTTGTCTTGGGTATAGATATCAATCAGCTCTGTTAGAGGAATCGTGTCAACCGTTGACTCGAGACTATCATTTTGGATGTATACCTTTGCACCGACCAAGAGACCAATGCCATCTACCATCTTCACGCCGTCATTGTTATTTGGCCAACGGGATGCATTTACTGCAGGCCAGTCTGATATCTCCGTGGTGTTCTTGAAATAGATCAGTACCCTGTTCCCGGTCATATATCCTTCACGCTCTGCTGATGGATCACCGGCAGGATCTTCAGGACCTTCGTACTCCTTACCTTGTCCAAAAAGAAAGAACGAGAATAAGATAAAAGACAATAAATAATATAGTGAACGTAGCATTAGAAGTTGACCCCTAGTGCCACTTTGATCGATCGGGGAGAAGAATACATTGATGGATTCTCGATGCGATCCTCATATTCATTGAAATCACTACGATGAGAGGCAATGTCCGTCTCCTTGATCACAGCGGTATATGCTCTACCTGTCTGACCATTGACCCATTCCTCATTCAAACGATCGAAGATGTTATATATGTTGATGTCCAGAGTGGCCTTAAGACCCTTCATGATCTTAAATCGATAGTAGAAGGCACCATCGACAGAGTATTTCTCGGGCCGGTAATCATTGTTCGGGTATAGATTGATTCTTGATAGCACGCTCTCGCTCTGTGGAGAGAATGTGTATGGAGAACCTGAATTGTAATATGCAGTGATCGTGGCACCGTGGTTCTCTTTCAGATACATCAAGGAACCATTAAGAGTGTGACGCTGGTCCCAGCTCATGGGAATGAACCGGTTCACTGGGTCCTGATTGTTACCTGCACGATCAAAGGTCTGTCCAGGAGAGTCTGCGTTCCCTCTTGTGTATTGTAGTGTATAATTGACCATCCCTTTCAATGATCCAAGGGCCAGGTCTAGTTTTATCTCCAGTCCACGAGCATTACCATAGTCCTTGTTCGAGTAGAGGCCATACTTGACCTGATTGTATGTGGAAAGGGTCTTGGTGGTCAGCAGATTGTATATATCACGATAGAAAAGAGCAATGTCCAAGCTCACCTGCCTACTCAATTCCTGCCAGAGTCCTATCTCATAGGTGATGGTCTTCTCTGGTTCCAACAGTGTATTTCCCATCCTAGTGACAAAATCATTTGGATCGACCAGATAACTATGGTTTTGATACATGGCATACATTGGTGGCATCTGGAAGAAATGACCATAGCTGAAGTGAAGCACGGCCTGATTACCAAGTTGATATGCAAAACCTACCCTGGGACTGACCTGCTCAATGATAGGCGCCTGAGGATACTGACTTGTCATTGAGTCAGGGAGGATCAATTGATTTGCTGGATTTCTTCTGTCCGAGGGAAAATCGCTCTCAGGATCAAACTGGTCGTATCGCACACCGATGTTAACAACCATATCATCAAACTCCATCTTGTCCTGAATATAGAATGCTGCTTCTTTTGGAGATACCTTGTAAACATCAGCATAGGCTGACGTATCTCCAAAGATCTCCGGTTCGTATATGGAGTCGCTTGCAGTATTATGATATTTGTTTCTTATGGCATGCCATTGATTATCGAGATCATGTGAAAAATAATGGAAACCTGATTTGAAACTATGATTATGGTTCACCTGCCATGTCGCGTCTAGCTTGAGGGTTTTATCCATCATTTTACGCACTGTGTGATCCTTTGATTGGCCACCAGTTAAAAACCCGGGTCCGTAACTATCAAAGTATCTATCGTGTACATAGCCACCATCAAATTCATCCTCAAATACATAGCTACCGTATTCGTTATTGGTCACGGAGTATTTGAACTCATAGAATAAATTTTGTGAGATCATGTGATTGAGTTGGAACGCATAGTACTTTGTGTACTTCACAGATTCAGCCCTGCCATCTGGATTGTATTTAAAACCATGATCATAGCCAAACCAAGAATCATCACTGTAAGAATAAAGAGTTGAAAAACGGATACCCTTTATGAAATTAAAACTTAGTTTGAGAAGCGATGATATACCTACCCCTGTATTCATTGGAACATAACTACTGTCACCTGTCTTCTCTGAATACCAAAGTAGGGGATCATCTGAATAAAAATTTGAATAGTCATCTACTTGGAAAAGTCTCAGTCCATTTAAATGACCAAGATTTTCCTGCTTTCTTATGTTGGTGAAGAAGGTCACTTTGTCCCTAATGATAGGGCCGCCTAAACTGAATTTGATGTCAGAGCTTCTATTTATTTCAGGTGAGAGTCCTATGAATATATCTGTATTGTCTGTAGAATAGGTTGACTCACCCCACGACGCAAAACCCTCAAAGTTGGGGCCTCCGTCCTTGGTGACCACATTGACAACGCCACTCATGGCTCGTCCGTATTCTGCATTGAACGTACCTGTTATGACCTCTAGGTCTTGAACCGCCTCTGGCTGTATCTCAACCGTTGCACTGCCTCCACCAAAGGCCTCATCTACCTGGACCCCATCGACCATATAGGTGACCTCAGTATTTCTACCACCTCGAAAATGACCATTCACAACTCCGGCCTGCATATTGACGACCGCTCCAACACTCTCAACTGGAAGAGCATTGATCTCGTCACCGGATATATTCTTTATGGTCCCTGTCTGATCCTTTTTTTGAGCGAGTCTTGCTACTTCAACAGTAACGACCTCACCCTCCAACACAGTTGCCTCCATTTCAACATTCAATGAGAAGGTTCGATTTACAGAGACATTGACATTTTCCATCCGGACAGACTTATAGCCGATCATATCCACTTTTAAAACATATTTTCCTGGAGGTATGTTTATGAGAGTAAAGCGTCCTGACCCATCGGAGGCTACTCCAAAGGATGTCTGCTCCAAATAGATATTGGCACCGGGTAAAGGACTTGTCTCTACCCCATCGGTTACCACACCTGAGATCTTGCCCGTGGTCTGGGAGTAGACCAGTGACAAAAATAAGCTAATCAGCAGAGGCCTAGTCATATTTCAAAGTAATCCATATTGATTGATCATAAAATTTACCCATTGGGGTTTGGTACAAAAGACACAAAAAGAAAGGCAGAAAAAATTCTGCCTTTCTTTGGTAATGATCTTTTTTGTCTTATTTCATCAGGATCATTTTCTGGGTAAGGAACCTTCCTCCTACCTGCAACTGATACAGGTAGACCCCTGATGCAACTCCTGATGCGTTCCAGTGAACACTATGAACACCCGCCGATCGTCTCTCATTGACAAGGCTCTCTACCAATTGACCTGTCATATTATATATGTTCAGGGTCACGATCTGATCCTCTGGAAGAGAGAATCTGATATTGGTCTCTGGATTGAAAGGATTAGGATAATTAGGATAAAGAACAAATTCGTCAGCAACAAGGCTATGCTCATCATCCACACCTGATACCACAGACGCATCTCCTATCCAGGTAAATGCCCACTCGCCCGGGTTATTCCATTGTTGGTCTGTAGCAAGATGAGAAAAACCAACATTCCCTTCCCAGCTACCATTGTCCTGGTCATGAAAATAGATGTCTAGTGGAATGCGCATTCCATTTACAGGATGAAACCTCTCATCATTATTTGCTGCTGCCAAAGTATCCAATGATATCCTTCCCTCAGTGGCATAGTCCGGATTAAATCCCTCAAAATAAAAATCATCACTCCCAGGTGCTGCTAGACTTCCACCATTGGATATGTCCAATTGTAGAGTTGACTCATTGGCATAAAGGATATAGTCTGGTTCATCACCACGACTGATAGTAGAGTGCTTTGGTCCTCTCCAATCGTATAGTCCAATAAAAAACTGTAGTGCATCTTGATTCCACCAGTCACCATCACCAAAAGAGTAGGAGTCATCTATCACGTCAGCGGCGAAGTAGAGATAGTCATCATCTATTGCCAGATAGACCGTACCTGTCAGGTCATCGTCACCATCTACGGTTCCTGCAGCCACATGTCCGGTGGTTGGATTGATGACAAAGGGCATGACACCCTCCCACTCGCTCATGTCTCCATCAGCAACAAAGTTTTCCGGAACATCCAACGATATGGTTGGAATACCCTGAGCGGTATTTGTAATGGAACTGGTTGAAGCACCCAATTCGCTTCGATTCCCAGCCGCATCCACACAAACAACCGCGTAGTAGTAAGATACAGATGCATCATTCAGGGGTGCATATAGATAATGTACTGCAGCTTGTGAACCTTCCAACACGTTTGCGGCCACGAGCTCTGCTCCGCCAGCATCAACGTCTGTGATGGGATCGGCACTGGCATAGACATGATAGAGCTCGTCACTCTCTCCACTCACATCAGACCAAGTGACAAGATTATAATAATCTGCAGGGACCGCACCGACATTTTCAGGTGCATCAGGTGCAATTACATCAAAGTCTGGATTGCCTGTCCATACATTATCAAAGTGAAATGTTCTGCCTGCGGCACCATTGCCCTCTGAGAGAACTTGAAAAACGGTCACAGCACTGGTATCAAAAGCAGTCGAGCCATCAAAGTAAACAAAATCCGATAGAGGAAAACTATAATGATTCCAGCCCTCTGCTGCCTCTGGTGTGAAGTTCAGCCCAACCTTGTCAGTACCATCCTCAAACTGAAGTCTTAGAGTAGGAGCATCTGCCTCTGACCACATATGAAATGATAGCGAGTCACTTGACCACTCTCCACCACTTGAAAAATCAACTGCAGGCGCCATATTGAATCCACCGCCTGACCAAACATCCTGCTGGACATAGGTCAACGCGTTTGTACCCTCATCATATCCGCCACCTTCTGTGACGTACATCTGCGCTCCGCCCCATGAGAATGGATTCCCCCAAGCAGGTGGAGTGCTCATTCCATTGAATATTACGAGGTCAGTTCCCTGGTATCCGGTCAAAGTAAAATTATCAAGCACGATGGTACCCGAAGAGCTGTTGCCCTCACCTGCTCCACCAATGGAAAATTCAAAGTGAAAACCACCAATCGCATGCAGATCGAGCTCTCCATCATCTGAATCCCCGGCCCAACCGGTCAGGTTAAAACCACCACCATCCCAAGAATCATTTCGCACTAGTGGCATTGTGACCGTATTCCAACCTGGTTCATTGTCCAAGATATAGAGAAAGGAGTAATAATACTCTCCAAGTCCCACATATGCATCATCAGTGATACCTGCATAGTCACTAAGATTGAGTCTCAAGTGAACTGCGCCGGCCTCGGACTGAGGACTGCTATTATAATAAGAAACAGATATGGAATCATATCCCGTCCAATCATAGGTACCACCTGTTGCAACATCTGGATGAAGGTGATACACCTTTGCATATCCACCCCAAGACTCGATATTGTGTGCACTATAATCTAATTGCAGAGCCATGCTTCCTTCATTGACCGGGTCTGTCACATAACTTTCATTCACATAGCTTAATGCAGGATCTGCATTTGCAGAGATATCATAGTCCCAATGACTAGTGTCTGGTTCAGCCTCAAAGTTGTCAATGACTTGTCCGTATATAAAGACAGGTAGTAAAAGAACAGCAAAGGATGATATTAGTTTTTTCATTTTGTTAACTCCTTGTTTTTTCCATTTTAATTAATTCTAATTTGATGCTAGTGTAAGCAGTAGATATATTCCAACCGTTGACCCCATGATCGCGTAGGATACATTCCTCGCATGTTCCCATGGCGTCATATCAACCGGGGCAGGGTCTCTCTCATCACTGGCGTCCATCTCTGCATCCGTCTTGGGTTGCAGGTGTCCTATTACAAGCATGACACCGACTGAAAGAATAAAACTGATGAAATAACCATGCAGCCAGTGAAGGTCACCAGCGCCATTGGCAAAAAATGTTGGAACATCACTTATATTCACAAATGTAAAAAATGCATAGGCTACCATTCCAACGACCATACCCACCTTTGCTGCGATCGCGGGGACATGCCTTGTGCCCACTCCAAGCATGAAAATTCCAATGATAGGCACACTATAAAGACCATTCACCTTTTGAAGATATGTGAAGATCGATTCCATCTGAGCCAGGAGAGGTGCGATGATGATGGATGCTACCGCAAGGATGATCCCGAAGTTTTTTCCTGTCCTTACTATCTCATCATCTGAAGCGCCTTTATTGATGTAGCCCTTATAGAATTGAAGACTGAACAATGTGGATGCACTGTTCAATGCACTATTGAATGAACTGAGAATGGATCCCAAGAGCACTGCGGCAAATAGACCTATGGACCAGTCCGGCAAAACATGTTTAACAACTGCCCCGTAGACCTGATCCTGTTTTGTAATGTCCAGCACGTCCGTCATGTGAAGAGCGATGATGCCTGGCAGACAGAGCATGATGGGACCAACCAATTTCATGGCAGAGGCAAAGAGCACTCCCTTCTGCCCTTCTGCAAGACTCTTGGCCGCCATTGCACGCTGGACGATCACCTGATTCGTGGACCAGTAAAAGACCTGTATGAACATCATACCTGTCAACAAGGTAGGCCAAGGAACAGAGACCACCTTATCATCTACGTTTGTCTTGGTAAGTACCGCAAGATACTCAGGCTTTGAATTGAATAGTGTTGAGAGTCCATCCATGAACGAACCATCGCCAAGTTTTGCAAGCGCAAGAGCGGGTATTGCCAATCCTCCGATCAGAAGTCCAATGCCATTCAATGTATCGCTCACGGCGACTGATTTCAATCCACCAAAGATCGCATAGGAACTACCAAGAACACCAATGGTCGCAGCGATCATCCAGATGGGATATTCAAGATCGAACATGCCCTTTAGTGCAAGTGACCCAGTGTATAATACCACAGGCAGAAGAACCGTAACATATCCAAATAAAAACAAACCCGATACCATGGATCGGGTCGTCTTGTCAAATCTCTTCTCTAGAAAAGCAGGAGTTGTTGTGAATCCGCTTGCTAGATATCGTGGAAGAAAGATCAAGGCAGTTGCGATCATGGCAAATGCAGCGAGGGCCTCCCATGCAACCCCTACAAGTACCTTGTCACCAAACACGTCTCCATTTAGACCTACCAATTGCTCAGTAGACAGATTCGTCAACAATAGTGATCCGGCAACAACCGGCCAGCTCAAGGCACGGCCGCCAGTAAAATATTCTTCGGCGGCGTTATCAGATCGTTGCATCTTCTGCACGATATGGTATGTGAAAAAAGCAACCGAGGCAGTTGCGAGCACAAAACTTAGAAGGGCAAAATTATCCATAGTTTATCTTCTCAAGGTATAGCACATAACGTTCAACGACCATTATATGCGTATTTAGGCTTAGGTTTTCTGATATTCAGGTAAACCTAACTTGAAAATGTAAAACTTTGCAAATTATTTTTATAAACTTTAAATTTTTTTGCAAATGAAGGTTAAGTTAGAAGACATAGCAATCAGATCCGGATATTCGGTCGCAACCGTTTCCAGAGTACTTTCAGGGAAGGCGAAGGGCCGCTCGCAAAGCGTATATGACATCATCCATACAGCAAGAGATCTTGGTTATAAGATATCCTTAAATCAGTACAGCAACATAGACATCCCCATTGAGATGGCGATGGTCACTCAGCATGATGCAGAGGAGTTCTACTCTTGCCTCTATGAGAGCTTTGATAGGATCGCATCGAAGATGAACATCCAGATCAGCATACATTCTGCAAAACATTCCTCCAACCTTGTCGAAAAGATACATCTGGTGTCCAAGTTCCATGATGGGATCATATTAATGGCACCCACCCTGGTCAGTGAAGACTATGAAAAGATCTTAAATAAGGTCCGGCCATTCCCCATTATCTCTATTGCCCCTGTTGATGGGAACATACTTCCGACCATCACATTTGATTCATATGAAGGAGGCAGATTGGCTGGGAAGACATTGATCGATGCAGGCTTTAAGAATTTTGGTATCATCACTGGTCCAATGATAAAATGGGAGGCAAATCTCAGAAAAAATGGATTCAGTGATGCACTGCAAAAGAGTGGATTTAAAATTGATTGGGAATTCCAAGGAGATTATTCATTTGCCTCTGGAGAGACAGCTTTCAAAGACATACGACAAAATGGAACGAGAGGATTGGGCATATTCTCATCAAATGACCAAATGGCACTTGGATTTTTACATACTGCCTTGGAAAATGGAATGGCCATACCTGGGGATTTTGGGATGGTCGGATACGATAACATGCCCTATAGCAAGGTATTTTATCCAAAACTATCAACAATTGGCACAGACCTGGATCTTTTGGCAGAAGCATCACTTGAATCCCTAAGATCAAAGATCAGAGATAATAATGAAAAAAAGACCAATTCAACCACCACACTGCTTCCAGTAGAAATGGTAAAAAGAAGGACCCATGCAAATGAAAACAGTTTATAGAATGATCAACTTATTGATGTTTGGCATCCTCATAAGTGGATGTACAGGCACAGACCATCAAAGAGAACGTTTTGTTGAAGAACTTGTACAAAAGATGACGCTTGATGAGAAGGTCGGACAGATGACCCAAGTGGACAAGAGAATGTTGGACAGCGAAGAAGACATAGCAAAGTATTTTTTGGGTTCCATCCTCAGTGGAGGTGGGTCGGTCCCTGATGACAATACCCCCAAAGGATGGGTCAATATGATCAACAGCTATCAAGGACAGGCTCTTTCAACGCGGCTCAAGATACCTCTGGTATATGGCATAGACGCAGTACATGGTCACAATAATGTTGTTGGGGCAACCGTATTCCCGCATAATATCGGCCTCGGTTGTAGTAATAACCCTGACCTGATATATAGGGTGAATCACGCCACAGCTGTTGAGGTTGCTGCCACAGGCCTCCACTGGACATTCTCACCTTGCATCACGGTGCCTCAAGACGACCGTTGGGGTAGGCAATATGAGGGGTTCAGTGAGTCCACTGAGATAGTTACCAGACTCTCCCATGCCGCGATAACCGGCTATGAGGATGCCTTGGACATCTTTGACGGAAGGAAGATCGCCGCTTGCGCAAAACACTTCATAGGTGATGGAGGAACCAGTTGGGAGACCGGTTCTCTAGAGGAAGGAATACACACCTATAAGATTGATAGAGGGGACACGCGCCTAACCGAGGAAGAGCTCAGAAAGGTTCATCTCCCTCCCTATCTAGAGGCTATAAGGGCGGGCGTCAAGACAGTAATGATCAGTTTCAATAGTTGGAATGGAATCAAATGTCACGGAAGTAAATATTTGATCAATGACCTATTAAAGACCGAACTCGGATTCGAGGGGCTCGTAGTGACAGATTGGGCAGGCATCGATGAGATCCCTGGTGACTACAAATCTGATATCATCACATCGATCAATGCTGGCATCGACCTGGTCATGGTCCCTGGATCGCTTTATGGACAAAATCATTATAAGACCTTCATTGATCTATTGAAAGAATCGGTCGAGGAAGGTTCCATCCCCATATCAAGGATCGATGAAGCAGTGACCAGGATACTACGCGTAAAATACGATCTGGATCTATTTGAATCTCCATATGGGAATATCGAATACGTAGATCAGGTTGGATCTAAGGACCATCGACAAGTAGCACGCGATGCTGTGAGGATGAGTATGGTATTAATGAAAAATGAATCAAATGTTCTGCCACTGAAAAAAGATGAAAAGATCACGATCGTGGGATCAGGGGCAAATAATCTAGGAATGCAAAACGGAGGATGGACCGTTGAGTGGCAGGGGAAGACCAGACCAGATCTTGAGATACTGGACCAGAATGGTAACGGCACCATCAACTCCAAAGAGGTGTCCTCTTATTTCAAGGGGATATACGATGCAAAATATGATGCTGGAAATGCAAGCTCATTCTTTAATAATATGGACAAGAATTCAGATGGGTCTGTCAATAAGAATGAATTTGAACTTTATGAGAGATCATCTCCATTTCAGCCAAGTGGAACGAGCATACTAGAAGGGATAATGGAAGCAACAGATGGGAAAGGCTCGGTCACCTACGACCCAAGAGCAGATAATTTGTCAAAAGATGGTGTGGTTATCGCAGTGATCGGCGAATATCCCTATGCTGAGGGTTATGGTGATAGTCCAACCATTGGACTAAATAGCTTCGATGAGGCAGTTCTTGAAAGATGCTATAAATCTGGTAATCAGGTCATTGTCATCATACTATCAGGAAGGCCACTGGTCATTAAGGACCATGTCGATAGATGGAACGGGTTCATCGCGGCCTGGCTACCAGGCATGGCAGGCGAGGGCGTGTCAGACGTGCTTTTTGGAGATTTCTCACCAACAGGGAAACTTAGTTTTTCTTGGCCCCGAGATACTGGACAATTACCCCTAAATGAAGGAGACCAAGACTACGATCCACTTTTCCCATTTGGACACGGACTTAGTTATTAATTAAATTGATCTTCAACAGAATCAAGTGCCCATGCGATATTTAATTAGATCATCTTTTCTTCTATTGATTTTCTCACTTCCTTTTGGACAATCGGTTCGATTGAATGAGATCGTCACTAGTAATGGGGATAATCTATATGATGAGGATGGCGACACCCCAGATTGGATAGAGCTACATAATCCAACTAACGAATTAATAGACCTCTTGGGCTTTGGGCTCACAGATGACCCGGAGGACCTATCCAAATGGACCTTCCCCTCCATTGCCTTAGAGCCAGATGACTTCCTTGTTGTCTTCGCATCTGATAAAGATAGAAAGGACTACGTGGTCCAATGGGACGCAAAGATCGACTGGGGAGATACTTGGTCATATTGGATAGGGACCAGTGCTCCTGTATCTAATTGGGAATTGACTGAGACAAATATTGAGTTCTGGTCTACTGGAGAAAGTGGGTTTGGCTATGGTGATGATGATGACAATACAGAGACACCGCAAGTGCTCAGCGTTTATGTTAGAAAGGAATTTGAGGTTGAGGACCCAACCATCATTCAAAAAGCCTTGTTCCATATTGATTATGATGATGGTTATATCGCCTATCTGAATGGGGTTGAGTTCTCGCGCAGAAACCTAGGAGAATCCGGTTCGATCGTTTACCATAATACAACGGCAACAGATCTACATGAGGCAGAGATCTATTCTGGGGGTTTCCCTGAAGAAATAAATATGGATCTGAGTACATTTCCAATACTTGAAGGAACAAACACATTGGCAATTCAAGTTCACAATTATACCAATAACTCCTCTGATATGAGTTGCATACCATTCCTTACTCTAGGGTATGATACAGAAATAGATGATATATCAGACCCACATGGATCAATGCCTATTCCAAATTCTTTTTTACATACCAACTTCAGGCTTAGCTCGGAAGATGAGACCATATTGATCAGTGATCCTGTGGAGACCATCATTGACTCGATCACTATCGAGAATCTTGATACGGACATGTCATTTGGTAGATACCTTGAGGGTGAATCATGGGCCTTATTCAATGAACCGACTCCTGGGTCTTCAAATACTACCCCATCCTATCTAGGGTCATTATCCACACCTGAGTTCTCATTGGAATCTGGATTTTATGATCAGAGCCAACTCGCCATTGAATTAACAAGTATTGATGATGAGACAGCATTGATCTACTTTACCACAGATGGTACGATTCCAACCACCTCCGACCTAACATACGAATATCCGATTGTCATTGATGCTTCTACAGTATTGAGGGCCCGCACCTTTTTAGATGGTTGGGTCCCCTCTGACATTAGTACCAAGACATTCCTATTGGATGAGGACCCTCCTATTGGACTACCAGCCATATTCATTTCAACTGACCCGAATAGTTTCTTTGATGAAGATACTGGAATGTATGTCATGGGTCCAAATGCTGACGTATGGAACTTCCCTTACTTTGGCGCTAATTTTTGGGAAGATTGGGAACGACCCATACACTTTGAGATATTGGAGGTTGATGGTTCAGGGTATGCTGCAGATGCAGGGGCAAAGATATTTGGTGGCTGGAGCAGGGCATTCCCACAAAAATCCCTGTCGATCTTTTCTAGAAGCTACATTGGCCCAAGTACCTTTGATTATCAATTGTTCCCAGATTCGGATATCGATAACTATGAGGCATTCGTTTTGCGCAATTCAGGAAACGATTGGGAATCAACTATTTTGAGAGATGGATTCATTACAAGTCTGACAGAAGGCCTCGACATTGATCATCAGAGATATCGACCAGCGACATTATATATCAATGGGGAATTCTGGGGCATTCAAAATATAAGAGAAAAAGTGAATGAACATTTTCTATCATCAAATCACTCGATCTCTCCGGAGAACATAGACCTCTTGGACATACAAGGAGTAAATGACGAGAATATTGTACATGGTACGAATGCAGATTATAAGATATTGATCAATTATCTAGACACGCAGGACATGAATGATCCCATTGTTCAAAATGCTCTTCAGAACTGGATCGATATTGAATCATATATGAGTTATCAGGCATTCCAGATATTTGTGGACAATAGAGATTGGCCGGGAAATAATATCAAGTTTTGGAGAGATCACCGCGTTGGAGGAAAATGGCGATGGATACTCTATGATACCGACTTTGGTTTTGGCATCTGGGATCCAAATGCATATAATTATAATACTCTGGCCTTTGCGCTAGATCCAAACGGACCTGGGTGGCCCAATCCTCCTTGGAGCACCTTTGTATTTAGAAGGCTTATGGAGAATGGCCATTTTAGGGATTCATTCATAAATATTTACTGTGACATGCTCAATACTGTTTTCATGCCAGAATTTCTGATCGCCAGCCTTGACTCGATTGCAGGCAATGTCGAAGATATGATCCCAATACATCGTTCTAGGTGGTACAATGATGGTAATTGGCCCAACTCCACCACCAATTGGGAATATAGACTGGATGTAATGGAGGACTTTTCCAATATTAGAAGACCTCGGGCGATCATTCACTTGAGAGATGAGTTTGACCTACCAAACATATCTCAGGTCACAATAGCCATGGCCCCTGAATTCGGAGGGTCTGTCAAACTAAATACCCTTGACATCTCTGAGACAAACTGGCATGGCTATTATTTTCCTACCATTCCGATCGAGGTAAGGGCAGAGCAGAATGACGGTTTTGAATTCAGTCACTGGCTTGAGTTCCCAGATTCCAACATCACAATGAAAGTGAACGTATCAGATGGTATGACATTAACGGCCATTTTTTTGCCTACCGAGCTAAGCCCTGGGTCTCTGGTTATCAATGAGATCAATTATAATTCAAGTGACGACCATGAATCTGGTGATTGGATAGAGGTTTATAATCCAGGCGAAATGGATCTTGATATTTCTGGATGGACATTTAAAGATGAAGATGATGACCATTCATATGCTTTTCCAGATGAAACCATCCTTTTGAGCGAACATTACTTGATCATTTCTGATGATCCGTCTACTTTCTTTGATCATTTTTCTAATGACATATCTGTCATTGGTCCTTTTGATTTTGGCCTAGGTGGCGGTGGTGATGAGGTGAGGATCTATGATGCGGAAGGCGTTTTGATCGATTCTGTCAATTACGATGATGACGCGCCCTGGCCCCCAGAGCCAGATGGAAGTGGTCCAACACTAGAGTTGATAAACTCCAATCTTGACAATTCATTGGCAGAGTCTTGGTCAAATTCATCAAATTATGGTTCCCCTGGTTCACAAAATTCAAATTATCTCAACAACGATGATCAAGAAAATAATATTCCCACCATGCACGCCTTAATGCCTGCATATCCCAATCCATTCAATGGAGCAGTGAACATACCATTCGAACTTTCATCTCCAATCAATTCGACCATAGTGATATTCAATGTACTTGGTGAAAAAGTTAGAGAATTCCCCTTAGTACATTTTGGTACAGGAAGACATTTGATAAAATGGAATGGTGAAAATGAACACGGTCACCATGTGGGTACTGGAATCTATTTTGCTAAACTTGATCTAAAGAGATCAAGCAATGTACAAAAATTGATCTATCTCAAATAATTATATCAGATTTCCGCTTTAAATATCTATCATACATAAACCATTCATCTCTATGCGAATAAAATATTTCTTATTTATAATAATTTTCAGCAGTTTTTTACTTTGTCAGTCTGACCCTCCAGGTATAGTAAAGGGAAGGGTCCTAGACGCTGATAGCCAGCTGCCTTTGATCGGTGCAAATATAATAATTAAATCCACTAATATCGGATCGGTCTCAGACGAGGAAGGCTATTTCACTATTAATCAAATACCAATGGGTGACTACACAGTTACGATCAGCTTTATGGGTTACAAAACACAGAATAAGGCTGATATATGGGTACGGCCTAATGGCTATGAATTTTTAAATATTAAACTTGAATCTTCTGTGATTCAAATTGATGATGTTATCGTTGAGGAGTCATACTTTGAACGTTCCATGATAAAAGAGTACCAGGTCGTATCATTTAATAGAGATGAATTAAGAAGATATCCTGGTACTGGACAGGAGATCAGCCGAATTATTAACACCTTACCAAGTGTTGCAAGTGTAGGTGAAAACCGTCAGGATATGATGGTAAGAGGAGGCGGACCAACTGAAAATGGTTTTATCATTGATAATATTCCAATTCCAAGCGTATCCCACTTTAAACAGGCCGATGGCAGATCGAATGGCCCTGTTGGATTGATCAATAGTGATATGGTAGAGAGTCTTGATTTTTTCAGTAATGGTTTCTCATCTAAATATGGCAATAAGCTATCAAGTTTTGGAGATATTACATACCGATCTGGAAACAGAGAAAATATCGAGGGTGAAGGATTTGTTGGAGTTGGAGGTCTTAGTTTATTAATTGAAGGACCATTAAGTGATCGATCTACCTACATTGCATCGTACAGGATGAGTTATCTTGATCTTTTAGCTAATGCAATAAATGCTAGCGGTGGAATGCCCTCCTATAGTGATTTCCAGGCCAAGTTAGAGTTTAGGCCAAATATCTATAATGCTTTTTCAATACTAATGGTCAATGGAGGAAGTGTATATGATAGAGATATTGATGGTGCTATTGATGTTGGAGAAACAGAACATGGAAAATTAAAGAATGATCAAAATACAATAGGAATTAACTACAAACATATCTGGAACAATAGAGCATATACAAATACTAGTATTTCCAATTCAACAAAAAATTCAGATGCTCACTTTTTAAATATCAATACAGGAAAAAAAGTATTTAATATTATTGAGGATACAGATATTAAGAATATACGCCAAGTAAATCATTTAAAATTAGGACCAGGGTCTAAAATGGAGTTTGGTTTTGATGCGGAGGTAAATAAAACATATTATGATTATTATCGCAAACTAACAAAAAGCGAATTTTTTATAAATGAGATCGCGTTTGATAGGGTCGTTAAAACCACTAACTATGCAGCATTTTTAACGCTAAAAAAGAATTTATTTTCAAGACTGATCTTTTCCACTGGATTTCGTTTAGATCACAATGATTACGAAAAGATCAATCTATGGTCTCCTAGGATCAATCTTGACTATGAGATCATTAGAGGAAAAACAAATATTGTATTCAATGCTGGAGTCTATAATCAAAATCCTCCACCTATCTATATTGCAAATGATGCATCAAATAAATTGAAAAGTGTAAATGCTTATCAGCATTCTCTAAGCCTGGAACATATGATCACACCATCCACAAAACTTTCATTATCTGCCTATCAAAAAGAATATACTAATAGTCCGATATTACCTGATGCAACTCTTCACAATGATCCTACATTCTTATTTGATGAGCTTCGCATGTATAATGGAATTGTATCTAGTGGGACTGCGCTATCTGATGGATTAGAAATTCTGATCCAAAAAAAGAAAGCCGAAAACTTTTATGGTCTTGTTGGCGGTTCCATGTTTAATTCGACCTTTACTGATTACAATGGAATAAAACGAAATAGGAACCACAACTATCGATACATTTTTAATATTGTTGGTGGATATAGGCCTAATACAGACTGGGAGATCTCTATCAGATGGTCGTACTTCGGAGGGCGTCCTTATACACCGATCGATCTGAATGCTTCAGTACTCGCTGATGAACAAATATTATACCTGGATGAGTTCAACAAAGATAGAACTCCGGACTATCATTCGCTCTTTATCCACTATGAAAAAAGATATAATCTTAAACGTTCTAATCTTGTTTTGTTTTTTGAGGTGTGGAATACATATAACAGAGAGAACATAGAGACCTATTTTTATAGCCGCGTAAATAATAATATTGGAAAAATTGCTTATTTTAGCACCATCCCGGTAGTAGGACTCGGTATTGAATTTTAATAAGATAATCGTTAATGAACGATTAGATATAAACAATTAGATCATTTTATTTATTCATCAATAGGACAATATATTTAGTTTCTTATTCTGTATTAGTATAATGAAATGGATTTTTATCAGTGCGCTCAGTATAAGTCTTTCACTCGCGAATATCATTCATGAGACGGGTGAACTATCTGAATTTATAGGAGGTCACTCACCAGGCTCATCATACGATAATTGGGTTAGTCACGTCACAGAAGGTATAGCTAGCGAGGGATTTAATGATTATGGTCCAGACTGGTTAGATGTGCAAACAACTGGTTTTGGGAATTATAATAAATTAGAGTTTGGCGATCCAATTCTAAGTTATTGGGAAGATATTTTTTCTGGATTTATCCTAGGGGATACAACGCTTGTTGATTCATTACTACAGGATTCTATCGAGTCTTTCTATTATGAGTTGGTTATTTTTGAAGACACTATCTATAATCGAGTATTTCATATAATTAGAGAACAATTGGATACTAGCTTTATTGACTCGAACCAATCTGATAATGATCTGGACGACGTAATAGGCAGTTTTCGAAATGGATGGGGAATGTATATTATTAATCCTCAAGCGACACGAGAACAAGTGATCATCCAGGTCCCTCACCCCTGCGATGATTTTATTGCTCCTTATATTGCTATTGATATATTTCTAAAGACCAATGCCTTTGCATTCATGATCAATGGTGCAGGTAGAGAAGTTTTATGGACCGGAATTGGTAATTATTCAAATAGCAAGTCATTGTCAGACCCTTCTCGCTACCCCAACACAATATTTCAAAAATTTCAAGAGGCAGCCGTGCATCCATTAGTAGGCATTAATCCCCATTGGCCTCTTGTTTTTGCAATACATAGTTTTGATAATGAATCTCACGCACCTCGTAAATCAATTATTGTTGCAGCTGGATCACAAAATTCATTTACTACAAAACCTATCCGGGATATTACAGAAGATCACTTTGACATAATAAATTTCACATCAGAGTATCCTATTGATCAAGGTCAGTTTGGTAATACCAACTCCCTACATGTTACGGAATATTATGAAGTATTCTATGATGATCAATGCGTATATGATAATGGAGAAACCGAGTTCCCCATTACATTAGCCACAGAATTGAGAGGACCATCAAATGGAATACAAATGCTCGATCTTCAAGGCTTGACCAATGGTTATTCCGTCTATGAGCCCTGGATCCATGTGGAATTGGACGAAAAGCCCATGCTCTTTGATAGTACCGGCATATCAGATGAGGCTGTATATGGTAATGGGTCCTACCCCACTAATATTGATAATTTTTCAATGATAAGAGAATATTATCAACCATTCATTGACGCCACAGAGCTATACCTATCCCACTGGGAATCGATTCCTGATAATATTGCTCCTGATTCAATTGAATTTATTAGAGCATATAATATGGATAACTCCGAGCAGGTCTACTTGACCTGGACGCCAACAGATGATACCAATTTTAGATCATTTCAGATCGAGGCAGATGTAGACACTTCGTTTAACGCTCCACTCTCATTTGACCTTTCAGACCACGATCAACTGCAATACATGCGGCAAGACCATCAGACATTATCTGGCCTCAATAATACAGAACAGTGGTGGTTTAGAATTCGTGGTGTGGATTACTTTGACAATACAGGATCTTGGTCTCAAATAGTATCAAATCTACTCCCTGGGCATGAACATCCTGACACTCTTTTGGACTTTGAGCAGATAAATATTTTTGAAAGCATTTCGGATGAGGATGTTGATCAAGAAGCCTATGGTATAGATTCATTGAACACGATCCCCGGGAACAGTCATAGTCTTGTTCTCTTTGGAAATAGCTGGAAATCAATTCAGATCGAACCATTTACCCCTGACTCAGGAACCATTCTACAACTTTTTTCAAGAACTGATAGTCTATCTGAAATTCAGGCCATTGGTTTTTCAAATGGGATTGATCTTATTCGATATTCACTCACTGGCTTAGAGACCTTGGACATAGAACAATGGATTCCGGTTTATCAGGGATCGAATGAGATAGGTAATTGGAATTCTTATAGGCTCCCATTAGGGAATGATTGGTTGGCTTGGCATGACTCATTGTCAGCAATAAATGAGATTCAATTTATCAATGATCATGATGATACAACCAGCATCCCAGGGAGTATCCATTTTAGTATGATTCGAGATATAACAGCAGATCTCGCAATCAGTCCTACCGTATCAATTAGCTATGAATTAGACGATGTACGCAATCAAAACCACAGCCAAATGCTGTCAGCCTCTTTTAATTCAGTGGTACAAGATACAGACTCATATGCATTCTCCTATCATTGGGAGTTTGGTGATGGCAGCACATCAAATGAACCCAACCCACATCATGATTACCTAGTTGAGGATGACCATGAATATACTGTCATATTAACCGTTGAAGATGAGACCGGACAACAAGGATGGTCATCAACAACAATAGAGGTGGACCAAGGAAGTTCAACCTTCCCCATCACAATGAATTTTGTTGGAGACATCATGATGGGAAGAAGATTTGAGGACAATGATGGAATCATCACAACTCAAGGCGTTCAAGCATTATTTGAACCTACAAGAGATCTACTTGGAATGGCTGCTGATCTATCCATTGCCAATCTGGAGATCCCTCTATCAGATCAAGGCTATCCCCATCCGACCAAGAGCATCATTTTTCGTTGTGCACCAGAAAATGTCAGTGGCTTGGTCTATGGCGGGATTGATGTTGTTTCCTTGGCCAATAACCATATATTAGATTATATGGAGCCTGCAATGACACAGACTCAAAATATACTGAATGAAGCAGGAATCCTTCATTCAGGTGCTGGTATGAATAGTTATGAGGCATATCTCCCCGCCACTAGATCCATCAAGGGTCAAGTTGTCGCATTTTTGGCATCAAGTGATCGTACGGGTCAATATAACAATTACCAACCCTACCTCAATGCTGGCGAGAACAAGTCTGGCTTTGCCTATATGACACCATATTATCTAAGACAACAGATTCAATCTGTTGATGGCTTGGCAGATCTGATCGTCATTGAGATGCATGCAGGTAGTGAATATTCTTATTCACCAGGATCTGATTATGATTCATTCTCTCTTCCCGAGGTATTTGAGAATCTTAGGACCAACCCTGCAAGTTCAAGTGGATTTGAAATGGTCCCTCGCTATGGGACTGAAATTGATGACTACTCTTGGAGGTTGGATCGACCAAAAATGTGGGATAGGGCCATAAGGCATTTTGCTATAGATGAAGGTGCTGACCTTGTCATTGTACATCACCCACACATTATACAAGGTGTAGAGGTCTATCAGGGTAAGTTGATCGCCCATTCATTAGGTAATTTCATCTTTGATCTAAATTATCCTGAGACCTATCCATCAATGATCCTCAATTCAGAGGCAGATGAATCAGGGTTCATTGATTTTGTCATTGACCCAGTCTACATTGATGATTATCTGACAGTACCAGCTAAAGGTGAATTGGGTAATCAGATCCTTGATCACATCGCTAAACTTTCCAAGGAACTCAACACCTACCTACACATAGATAAAGACAATCAAAGAGCATATGTGATCATGGACACATCTTTAATTTCAGTTGAAACAATTCAATATAATGCTTGGGTAATGAATTCCAAGTCCATCATTTTCAATGAAGAGGAATATTTTCAATCAGGCCCTATACCATTATCTGATGCTGGTAGTGTCTCAAAAATATCAAATGGCAATTCTAGCATAACGCATTTCAGACTCGGAAGAGAGAAGGTCTGGATGAAAAATTTTGAAGATGAAGGCAGTAGCCTATGGAATGTGAATAGTGACAATGAAGTTATTCAAGATTCAATATATCGTAGAGGGAATAAAGGACTCTTGCATATAAGATCCTCTGACTCTCCTGATAATATTGTGACAGATCTAGAAGACCGTATTCCCTTCAACAATCAATTTGAACATACGATACATGGTTTCATAAAAACAGAAAATGCAAAGAATGTAACTCTTGAGGTAAGATGCGCAATTGGACGAACAGGAGAAAGTCTATTTACATCATCCATGGGTGATTCAATTTCAGGTACATACACATGGCAAAGATATTGGGGAGACATCCCCAGTGATCAAGATGTAGAATTTTTTGATATTAGAGCGAATAGTGACATTCCTGACTCCGGTATTGCCTATTCTTGGTTTGATGATGTTGGACTTATTGAATGGGATACTCTAGAATTGATTTCAGAATATCCAATATCAATTCCTTATCCAAATGATTACGATTACATACAAGTTTTTTATGACCAGGAACAAACAAACCAGTTTGCAATACAAGTAGAGAATACTATTCTGGGAGACCTAGACCCTCTCAACGCAATTCCCAAAGTGGCACAAAATATCATATCAGCTCCAGGTTATTTTCATTTCTTTGATGAATCAAGAGGCCCTATTGGAGAAAGGAATTGGATTCTGGACTCTGAGGCCTTTGGCGTTGGAAAGACTCCTTCTCTTTTTTGTGAAGAACCGGGTATCTATGAGATAACTCTGAATATACATGGAATAGGAGGTGAAGAAGATGAACAAATCATCTCTGTCGTAGCACTTGCTCCAGGCTCAGGTCAGCATGAGATGGGTGATGTCAATGGTGATGGTACGATCTCAAATATAGATGCACTATTATGTGTCAATTACATATTAGGTCTTTTTGAATTACAGCCTGCCGAGTTCTTGGCTGCTGATATTGATTGGAACGGAATGATCAATATATATGATGTGTTATTGATCTCAGATCTTGCAAACTGAATAAGAATTAGATCAAATAATCAAGGATCTGGCCCATTCTTGAAAAAACCCTACGCCCTGTATTTTGTAACCTTTCAGTACCCATATGACCATGATCAATTAATAGGCAATCTATGTGCATTGCAGTAGCAACATCACTATCATGGACTGTATCACCTATCATAACGACCTCCTTCTTATCGTAAGGAAGTTCATTCATGAATGATTTTCCTAGTTCCACCTTCCCTCTTGCATATTGGTTGTCGATGCCACGAATAATGGTAAAATAGTCTAATAGTCCATGAACTTTGACCCATTCATTTAGATATTCCTGTTTCCCAGCCGAAAGAATAGATTGACTAAGTCCAGCGGCACTGATATCCTTTATGACCGATGAAACCTGATTGTGGAGTTTTGTTTTATGAAAGAACTTTGCATAGTATGCAACAAACTCATCTCCTGCAACTTCAAATGGCTCTTGCTTGAAATCAAACCCTAATCTTTCATAATAATCCTCTACGGGAAATGAGAAGACCTTCTTATATATTTCCTCTGTAATAATAGGTAGTGATCTTTTTTTGAGACTTTCATTGATCCCTTCTACACAAAGCCATCGGTCATCAAGCAATGTACCATTCCAATCCCATATGATATGTTTGTATTTCATAGTTTTGTCAGCATCAAAGTTCGGGTAGAAGAATTAAAAATGGGATAACTTTTCTACTTATGAATCCATTATTTATTGAAAATCTCTCGAAAAATTTAAATAAGGTGCTTCCCGGCAAGAATGCCCAAGAAAAAATGATGGTCAAACCACGCAGATTTAGATCAAAAGAAAATCGAGAGAAAGGAATACCCGCCTCTGTATTACTGTTACTATATCCATTCAATGAAGATTGGTTTTTTTTTCTAACAAAACGTAGTAAAAATGTTGAACATCATAAAGGGCAAATATCCTTACCAGGAGGCATGGTTGAAAAAAATGAATCACTTATAGATGCTGCAATACGAGAAACGCATGAAGAGATAGGCATTAACAAAAGTAAAATGAATATCATTGGTCGTTTGACCTCCTTTTATGTACCAGTATCTAATTTTGAGATTTTCCCATATATTGGATGGACAGATACAAAACCAAAAACTATGATTCATGACAAGGAGGTAGAACGCATATTTTCTGTCTCGATCAATGACCTGATACTAGAAAAAAACTGTAAATTAAAAGAAGATATTTTTTCGAATCAACCGGTTACAGTGCCATATTTTGAGCTAGGTGGTGAAATGGTTTGGGGTGCAACCTCAATGATATTATCTGAGTTCAAACATATTATAAAGGACAGGATATGAGTCTAGGCCAGTGGCTAAAATCACTTTCTGCAGTTGATCAAGGTATATTATTGATATTATATATCGTTTGCATTTATCTGAGCAAGATCACATTGGAGATACTGATAGAGTATTATGATCATAAAAAGGAACACAGTCAATTTCGTGTTCGTTTTAGAATCACTCCTGCCGCATTGCTCGGTTTAGCGTTGCTTTATAGTCTTATACTTTACCAAATATTAGGTGCCATGTTTGAATTCATACCCTAAAATATGAAAATATTTTCAAAAATGAAGACCAAGGTGAATTGAAAAAAATTAATTTAATATGCTAACTTTTCTGATGTCCATGAACCAAAATAGTGATCTTTATCTAACACATGGAAATGACAAATAAAATATTTGTAATAGACACCAATGTCATCCTTCATGACGCAACTTGCATCCAAAATTTTGAAGACAATGAGGTTGTAATTCCTATTTCTGTTCTAGAGGAATTAGACCAATTCAAAAGAGGTAATGAACAGATACATTTTAATGCTAGAGAATTTCTTAGACTTCTGGATGAACTTTCAATTGATACCAATGAAGGTGAGTTAAAACAATTTGATGGAAAGATAAAAGTTGTTGTAAACCATAACTGGCACCCTGATGTAGAGGCAACATTCAAAGATGACTGCCCCGATCATAGGATCATTAATTGTGCATTTAAACTTCATGAAGAAAACCCTGACAGGCTGTTGGTCTTGGTATCCAAGGATACAAATGTGCGTCTAAAGGCTCGCTCTTTGGGGCTCTTGGCAGAAGACTATACGTCCGATGCCATTGAGAACATAAGCGATATATATCCAGGTAATAGACTAATTGAAAATGTGAGTTCTAGTGAAATTGACATGGTCTACGAATCAAACGGCATTGAAACTGTACATTTAAAATCAATTGAAAAGCCAAGGCCAAATGAAAATTTTATTCTTAGAAATGGACAAAAATCTGTCCTTGCATACTATGACCCTTTCGAAAAGAAGATGGTACAGGTCAATAAACTAAATGCTTATGGTATACATCCTCGAAATGCTGAACAATCCTTTGCGTTGAATATGTTGTTGGATGATCGTATTCATTTGATAACCTTATCCGGTAAGGCTGGTACAGGAAAGACATTGTTGGCACTGGCAGCCGCACTTGAAAAACGTAAGGACTTCAGAAAAATATTTCTTGCAAGACCAATCGTCCCATTAAGTAACAGAGACCTGGGATTCTTACCGGGGGATATTCAATCCAAATTAGACCCTTATATGCAGCCCCTATTTGATAATTTATCCGTAATTCGCCACCAATTTAAGCATAATGACAAACGCGCTTTTAGAATCACTGAAATGCTAGAACAAGAAAAGTTATTGATAACACCTCTCGCTTATATAAGAGGCAGAAGCCTACAGAAATCATTTTTCATTGTTGATGAAGCACAAAATCTAACTCCCCAGTAAAGAAGTGAAACACCAGTATATTCAACATATG
>CALCSS010000023.1 GCA_937893835.1 uncultured Fidelibacterota bacterium | reverse complement strand
CATTTCAAGAAATGACATCTCAATGTCCAAGGTTCGAGATTCCTCATTCGTTATGCTTCCAAGGTACCAATCCTCGCTGTTAAGATCTCTACGTACAGTTGTAATATATTTTCCGATCTCACCATTTAAGACCTTGGTCTCCTTCCAATCTGTTGGAACATCCAGAATGAATTGGAATGCGGGGTTGCCCTTATAATTCTCAGGTAGGTCCGCCGCCATCTGGACAGGAGCATAGATCACCACGTAATGGGCGAGTTCCTTAGCGATGGTACTGGGGATTTGATGTTTGGTATCTATGGTCCTATCATCTGGGCTATTGTACCGATATTCCTTGAGATTGAAAATGCCCGATGTGTAGTCCATTGGCCCGCTTAGCATTCTTGTGAAAGCAAGTATGGTTGTGTGGTCTGGTTTATTATGTGCGTCAATCGGCATGAATCCATTGAACTCCTGCCCTCTCGCTCCTTCTCTGGATAACATATTTGGATAGGTACGCCTGATACCAGTATCCTTGATGGGCTCGTGTACAACAACACTGACCTCATACTTCGCAGCTGTCTCCAAGACCTTTCGAAAATGCTCCACCATATACTGACCATGATGCCATTCTTTCTGGACATTGCCATTCTCATCAATGCGTTTGATATTCTGACTACCGTCATTTACATATCCTGTCTTGACGACACGAATCCCATTACGATTACAATAGGCAAATGCGCTATCCAACTGATCCTCATAATTATCGATCTGTGTCCCTGTCTCATGATGACCAATGATCCGCATTGCATTCTTCCACGCATACTCTGCGATCAATTTGTTATCAAAATCTGGGTGCGGTTCATAGAAGCCAAAACTCTCACCCTCTCCGGTACAACACCAATTTTCATCCCATCCGGTATTCCATCCCTCCACCAATAATCCATCAAATCCATACTTTGCACCAAAATCAATGTACTCCAAGACACGTTCTGTCCTTGCTCCATGGTGAGGACCAGAGCCCCATGTAGACTGATTGGTCCCTATCATCTCCCACCATAATCCGATATACTTTCCAGGCTTGATCCAATCAGTATCTCCTAATTTATTTGGCTCATTCAGATTAAGGGTCAAAGTGGAAAGCGGAAGGTCTGCGGCACTCTCACCAATAATGAGCGTTCTCCATGGAGTATTCATTGGTGCCTGTGTCCGTACCTTCACCCCATCTGACCAAGGCATGAGATCACACTCCATATTCTTTGTTCCGTTTGCCTTTAATGTCATACTTGAATAGTTGGTCAAGTTTGCCTCATGAATTGCCACTGCAATACCATCCTCTCGTTGAATGGTAAATGGTGTCTGTACCGCTTCAGGGCCGATCCTGGGACCATTCAAATTCTCAACAAGTTCAGAAAATTTGTCTCTTGAGATCTCACTGATCAATGAATTTGCATATAAGAACTCATATCTGCGATATGCATAGGCAGGTATCCACCAAGATGGTGAGTCCTCAGCAAGATTGAACTCTGTCAATTCATCAAGAATATTAAAACTAGCAATTCCATCTTGCTCAGGAATCTCATACCTAAAGCCAACGCCATCATTGAAAACTTTAAAACGAAGGTTCATCTTATGGCTGTTTTCATTGGATATAAGCCTAACAAACAGTTCTTCGTGGTTATCAACGACTTCTTTTTGCTCCCCCCAAACCTGAGTCCATGTCTCCTTATGTGTTCTAGACTCCTTGTCGATGATCTTGACATTATCAAAAAAATCAAATTGATCTGTCTTCATTCCAAGTATTGAGTTCTCAATAATGACCTTATCATTCTTAAAGACCGAATAGGTGATCATTCCATCCTGGTCTCTCAACTCCAGTGTTATCGAACCATCAGGAGATCTGGCATTGATCAATCTATCACCCATGCAAGACATGAAGATCATTAAGACCAACATGGATAAAATGGGGGCCAAAATATCTTTTTTTCTTATTTCCATGAAAATACTTTCCTCTTTAATACAATGTTCTAGTGATCATTCCGCTCCGTCAACATAATAAATTGAAATATTTAAGGAATAAACCAGCTAACTATATTAAGATTTATGATAATAATTAGACGGCCAATCTAACTATATGTGGTCAATAAATCAGTTAGTTATATACAATGATAAGACATCCGCAACACATCTGTAAGACAATCATAGCATTGATCTGCTTCTATGCAAGTGCACTGGCATATGACATAGAGCATCTGGAGCCTCCCTTTTGGTGGACTGGAATGGAAGTGGACAAACTACAGATCATGGTACATGGTAAGAACATATCTTTCCTCCAACCTCAGATAGAAAAGGAAGGTGTTGAGATCGAAAGAGTAAATAGAGTAGAGAACAATAATTATCTTTTCATTGATCTATCCCTTGAAAATACTGTAGAGGGAAGTTTTGACATTCTCTTCACACGTCTGGGTAAGGTAGAGACTGAATATAGATATGTATTATACGGCAGAGATTCAGATTCCAAGGACAGAATCGGTTTTAATTCCGGGGACGTGATCTATCTGATCACCCCTGATCGCTATGCCAATGGTGATATGAACAATGATAGTGTATCAGGCCTCAAAGAAAGAGCTAGAAGAAAAAATAAAGATGGAAGGCATGGTGGTGACATTCAAGGCATCATTGACAGACTCGACTATTTGGAACAAATGGGTTTTACGCAAATATGGTTAAATCCAGTACTAGAGAATGACCAAAGGACATATTCATATCACGGCTATTCAACGACCGACTATTATAAGATAGATCCACGATTTGGAAGCAACAAACTTTATAGAGAATTGTCAGAAAAGGCGCGTGAAAAAGGCATTGGAGTCATAAAGGATCTGATATTGAATCATATTGGCTCAGGGCATTGGTGGATGAAAGACCCTCCCACACCTGATTGGGTCAATAACAATGGGAAATTCATAAGATCAAATCATGTCCATGAGTCCGTGCATGACCCTCATCTAACAGAGTCTGAAAGAAATCTATTCACTGATGGTTGGTTTGTAAAGACCATGCCTGATCTGAATCAGAGAAATAAGTTACTTGCCACCTATCTGATACAAAATTCAATCTGGTGGATAGAATATGCAGACCTTTCCGGTTTTCGTATCGATACATATCCCTATGTGGATAAGGATTTCCTCTCTGCTTGGAGTGAGAGAATAGTCATTGAATATCCTAATTTCAATTTTGTCGGGGAAGAATGGTCTACCAATCCCACCATGGTCTCCTATTGGCAAAGAGGGAGTAATAGGCATGATGATTATTCATCCTTCATTCCAAGTATGATGGATTTTCCATTACAAGCAGCACTAGTGGATGGACTCTTGATCAAAGACAATTGGAATAGCGGTATCGGAGATATATTTCGCATCTTGGCAAATGATTTTCAATATGGCGCCCCATATGATCTAGTTGTGTTTGCCGATAACCATGACATGACCAGGATCTATTCTCAATTGAATGAACGAATGGACCTTTATAAAATGGCCATGACCATCATCTGCACAATTAGAGGCATACCCCAGGTCTACTACGGTACAGAGATAGCAATGGCCAGTACTGGTGACCATGGTGAACTGCGCAGGGACTTTCCAGGTGGTTGGCCGGGTGATGAGGTGAATGCATTTACCGGAAATGGCCTGAATGAGAAAGAATTTGATGCACAGAATTTCTTAAAACGATTGTTGAACTGGAGAAAACATAACCTTGCAGTGAGCATGGGTGATCTGGTCCACTATCCAGTGGAAGATGGAATCTATGTCTATTTTAGGAGATATGAGAAAGAGATGGTCATGGTTATCATAAATAATAATGATAGGCCAAAGACCATATACCCCGATCACTTCAACGAGACGATCAAGGGTAGGACAAAAGGTGTCAATATCATGAATGACAGAGTATATTATCTATCAAGAAACCTCGACATTCCTGGGAAGACCGCCATAGTATTTGAAATACATTGATCAATGATGAGCGACCACATTAACACCATATGATGATCATCAGACAACTCCTTCTGACTACGGTATCATTTTTGATCCTCTCATGTGAAAATGAAGACATGATCGATCTGGCCATGGTGAATGGGGATAACATTGCCATGAATTCATTTATCCCAAGGTACACCTCATTCTTGAACAAGACACATCAAAAGGACAACCTGATGAATAGGCATGCGTTCTTGAACTCCATGATCGATGAAAAGTTGATACTTGCCCACGCAAAGGAACAAGGACTCAATGATGATCCAAATATCCTTTTTCAAAAAGATAAGATATATAAACAACTTTTATTGAATGAATATCATGCAATGAGCATCATCAAAAAGATAACATTCTCCGATGATGAGCTAAGGCACTTGTTCAAACATTCAAAAACGAGGCTTCATGTCAGGCATCTTTATTCTCCTGATATCACTGTCATGCACTCCATTGAAGAGAGATTAGGATCTGGTGTACAATGGGAGACAATTGCAAGAGAATGTTTTCAGGATTCTATTTTAAAGGAAAATGGTGGTGACATTGGATGGCATGGAATGGGTGAACTGGATCCTGCATTTGAGATAGTGGCCTTTGAATTGCAAGATGGTGAGATATCCAGACCAGTAAAGACACAAAAAGGCTATAGCATCATACAAGTATTGGAAAGGGAAAAAGATCTCTTGATCACTGAGAAGGATTACCAATTAAGCAAAGACTGGTTAAAAAACATGGTGATCAATTATAAGAGAATGTCCGTATTGAGAAATTTTACAGACAATGTCATTGAAGGACTTGATATAAAATTCGATGCAAGAGGCCTAGTCCGATTATTGGATGAGATAAAGACATATCATGAAAGCGGTACGACAAATGATCGATCCACCGTTCTAACAAGCACAAAAGGAAATTGGTCAGTAGACGAATGTGTTTGGGAGATGGCAGCCCTATCAGAGAGACAATTTGAGAGGATAAACTCAGTAGAGACATTGAAGAGTACATTGTCTGGTATTCTGGCTCGAGTCAAAATGATCGAAGATGCAGAAGATCTTGAATTGCACAGATCCAAATCCTTTCAAAATACTCTTTCGCAAGAGCACGTGTCCTTGATCTTGAAAGAGATGACACATGGAATAAATGAACGATCAAATGATATAAATTGGCAAGATGAATATTTCAGATTCAGAGACAGGATCGCTATGGATTCAGAGATCTTTATCGATAGTACAAAATTAAGATCCTTTCCCATGGTGATCGAAGCGACATCATGACTTATTTGAGGTCTTCAATATTCATGTCACTGGTCGTTTCCTATCTGTTTGGAGGAACCACGGGAAAACTTACTGGACTAATATCTGACAAAGAATCTGGAGAAGCACTCATTGGGTGTAATGTTATCATATCAGATACAGATCTTGGTACTGCATCAAATGAATCAGGCGAATATTTCATTCTGAATATCCCTCCGGGTAAATATTCCATAACATTCTCTATGATAGGCTATGAGACCCTTGTCATTGAAGATGTGAAAATATCAACAGACAAGACAACTAGATACAACTCATCCCTTGGAACTACTGTCCTAGAAGGTTCAGAGGTCATTGTCAGGGCAGAACGTAAACTCATACAGTTTGATGTCACTCAATCAGAATCAAGGATCACTGCAGATGAATTGGATGTCATGCCTGTGACGGAGGTCAAGGACGTACTAAGGCTTCAAGGCGGCATCACCCAAGACGCAGGAGGCGGATTGCATA
>CALCSS010000022.1 GCA_937893835.1 uncultured Fidelibacterota bacterium | reverse complement strand
AAAGAGGACATTGGACAAGACCATCAACCCGTCTAGTGGATTTACGATCAATGCAAATATTGACCTTGAAAAGAACGATTTCATAGAAGGTCTTAATCTCTCTGATTCAGGAACTTTGACAGAGGAATTTGAATTGAATGACCTTGGTAGGATCCAATTGGGTGGTACCTACCACATTGAATTACCTTGGAGGAACCGTTGGACCATTTCCTTGAAGGCCCAGGCTGGTTGGATAACAAATGATGATGTTGACTCGTTCTTTCATTTTTATCTTGGTGGAATGCCAGGACTCAAAGGTTACCCCTTTTATTCTATCCAGGGAACAAAGAGCGGTTTACTGGATATAACTATAAGAGCTCCACTATTTAGAGAGAGGCACTATAAGTTCAATTGGCTCATCTTGCAGAATAGTACCTTAGGTCTGATCATGCAGGCTGGTGATGCTTGGACGGATGAAATTGAAATATCCATTAAAAAATCTCTTGGAATTCAATGGCGGTTGAATGGCTTTTCTTTTTTTAACTTCCCAACCGCGATTGAGGCGGAATATCATCATCCTCTAAATAAATTTGAAAGAATAATAAATGAAGAGACAATCGATTATGGAGAACAAGGCAGGGCGTATGTTAAAGTCCTTTTTGATTTTTAGTACTTTTGTCCTTTTTGGAAATGCTGCAATAGCGCAGGACGACATTGAGGACACCAGGCTGTCATCTATGACAGACTCATCAAGTGTGCTACTGGCCCAAGAAGAAGAGATCAACTATCCTGGTAAACCATTGATCATGTCCTTGATCCTTCCAGGGGCCGGGCAATATTATAATCATTCTCCACTGTGGAAGACAGCTTCATTTCTTGGTGTTGAGCTTGGTACTGCACTCGCTTGGAATTATTTTCAAAATGAGGCAGAAAAACGAAAGGATGAATATCAAATATTTGCTGATCAGAATTGGACACTGGAAAACTGGGTCACGAATAGATTCAATCCTCCGTCGCATATACATGAATCACAATCTTGGTACAATTTTACAGCATTGACAAAATTGACAGGGACACATGATATGACATTGATCATATCAGGTGACCTTGCAAATGAACTGAATATGAAAAGAGTCTCCTCTGATAGTTTGGACGCACATCCTGAATGGTTCTACTCGGGTGATGTAGTTGTGGTGCGAGATAGACATTTCTATGAGAATATTGGAAAATATGATCAATTCGTTGGCGGGTGGAATGATGCGGCAACTGCCTGGTATTGGGAGGAGAAGGATGTTGGTGATAGTACTGAGATCGTTATCAAGACACCAAATAAGCAAAAATTCATCGATAAGAGATATGAGTCAAATAGATTATTGTCTGCGGCGAAATATAGTATCACTGTCCTTATGTTCAATCATGTCATCAGTGGAATAGAATCCGTTTGGACCAATCAGAAAAAGGCCAACGCAAATAACAAGAAACAGGCATCTGTCAAATCAAAGCTAGATCTAGTCTACGATCCATCAAAGAGATCTGGAGTGGGTGGTCTTAGATTGTCAGTATATTTCTAATGAAAAATATAATTCAAATATTATTATCGTTCTCTATTTTGATCATTATATCGTGCGCAGGTTCCAAGAGTGATGGTGAGGTCAGTTTGCAAGATAGATTCAATATTGGATTGGAAAATCTAGAAGATGAAAAATACCTTCAGGCACAATCAGATTTCAAATATGTTGTAATGAGAGGTACAGGGTCAGACCTT
Source organism: uncultured Fidelibacterota bacterium (assembly GCA_937893835.1). Classification (GTDB taxonomy): domain Bacteria; phylum Fidelibacterota; class Marinisomatia; order Marinisomatales; family UBA1611; genus NZWG01. Next base: position 9,293 of record CALCSS010000022.1, on the reverse strand, counting down.
GGTGATGATGCTCAATATTATCTTGGAGAGGCATTTTTTAGAAACAAGGAATATCTGTTGGCTGTATCAGAATATGAGAAATTAACTAGAAGAATGGCATTTAGTCCGTTTGTGGAAGATGCAAGATTCAAGATCTGTGAAGCATATAGTATTGAATCACCAAAATATTATCATGATCAAGAGTATACTGAAAAGGCCCTGGAAAGATATCAAGAATTTCTTGATGATTTTCCAGACTCTAAATTAAATGATGATGCAGTTACATCCATTAATCTCTTAAGAGAGAAACTAGGACTTAAACTATATGAAACTGGCATATTGTATATGAAATTGGAAGAATATGAATCAGCGAAGATGACATTTCAGTCAGTTATCGATCTGTACTATGATACAGAGATCATTCAGCATGCATACCAAGGTATGGTGAAGGCATTGGTAAAAAATAAAGAGATGGATGAGGCAAAGACAGTTTTGAATGATCATAGGACCGAATTTTTAGAGGAAGGCCTATATGACGATGCAAAGAAAACGATCGACAAGATGGAAAAGAACCTATCAAAGGATAATAATTGAGAATCTGTCTTTTTGGAGGAACCTTTGACCCACCACACATAGGTCATTTGTTGATCGCTCAAACAGTCTGCGAGGCTGAGGACTTTGATAAAGTTATATTCATTCCAGCAAATAGATCGCCAAATAAACAGGTCTTTACTGCTCAAAAAAATCGAGTAGAGATGCTTGAGCTTGCTGTGGAAGGGAATCCTAATTTTGAGATATCTGACCTAGAGATTCATAGAGGAGGAATATCATATACAATTGATACCTTGAAAGCCTATAAGGAGCAGTTAGCAAATAAAGATGATGACCTTTTCTATTTGATAGGAAGCGACAGTCTACTGGAATTTAAAAATTGGAAAGAACCAAAAGAGATTCTCAATGAGAGTCAAGTCATTGTGGCTATACGCCCTGGGTTTAGACCAAGCGACATACCATCGTGGCTGTTGCATAGTATCCAATTTGCCAATATTCCACGTTTTGAGATATCCTCATCCAATATTCGTAAGCGTTGGATTGAGAATAAAACGATACGTTATATGGTCACTCTGCCTGTATGGGAATATATAAACAAGTATAACCTATATAATTAACCTGTAAAGTCAGCGTACCATCTAATGAGATTGATGGTTACCAAGATCGTCCCCTCAGTCCTGCTAATGGACCAATTTGTTCGAATCATAAAAAGTGTAAGGCCGACCATAAGGACCAATAGAAAGACGCTACCATAAATATCCGATGATAGGGCTGATGGGTTTATCATACCCGCTAGTCCCAGAACACCTAATAGATTAAATAGGTCACTACCTATCAAGTTTCCAACAGCTAGTCCATGCCGTCCCTTGATGGCAGCTGTCACTGAAGTGGCAAACTCGGGTGCGGATGTACCTGCCGCAACTATTGTAACTGCAATGACCCAATCTGAGACTCCCATGAATCGTGCTAAGTTAGATGCGTGTTTGACCATAAAATGGCCACCTGCGACGATCATGACCAGACCAATAAAAAAATAGAGATAGGACATTGTATTTGCCGTATGAGGATGTATCTCTTCAGGCGGGTCTTTTTTTACAAATAGGAATATGACATATCCTATAAGTAGTGAGAAAAGAAGTAGTCCCTCAGATTTTGAATATGAATCATCGGGTGTCCATCCATCCAATCCAAAGAAAAGGAAGAAGATCAGTGCGGTGGTCATTAGGAGGAATAGGCCGTCTCGTTCAAACATCCTTTTTGAGGTGACTATGGGTCGAATCATTGCTGTCCCACCAAGGATAAAACCTAGATTGAAGATATTCGACCCTATGACATTACCTATGGATATGTCTGTTTGACTGGTCGCGGCGGCACTTATGGTAACTGCAAACTCTGGTGCGGAGGTCCCAAAGGCAACAATGGTGAGTCCAATGATAAGATCAGATATCTTAAAGGTGTGGGCGATCTCAGCGGCAGAATCAACGAGCCAGTCTGCTCCTTTCCATAACATGATTATGGAAACCACAACTATGACAAGGTCGATGATTATTTCAATATTCATATATTATTTTCTACTGATCATGGTCCACAAGATAAGGCCAAAGACATATTCGGACCATGTGAAATTTAATTCATTCAACCTGATAGAAATCCAATAGTTTTAGTAAATAAAAAAACATTCATTAAGTAGGTATTTTCACTATTTTCAATAGCTAAAATAATATCCTTATCTTTAATGATCGAATTTAAAAATGTATCCTATGCCCATAGTAAGGGCTATGGAGTCAATACTTTGAATATGACAATTGAGGAAGGTGATTTTACCTTCCTCATAGGTCCAACCGGCTCAGGCAAGACCACGCTGATGCGTTTGATATATTTTGATATCCTTCCTGACAATGGTCTGGTTAAGGTCAACGGATTTAAATCCACTGAAATGACCGTTAGAAAGATTCCAAAAATGCGAAAATCCATTGGTATGGTATTTCAAGATTATAAACTTCTTAATGATAGAGATCTATTTGAGAATGTGGCTCTTCCTTTACATGTCCTTGGATTTAACCCTAGAGATATTCCAGATAGGGTTGATGAGGCCTTAGACCTAGTTGGTCTGATCGGTAAGGAGACTCACTATCCAAATGAGCTATCGGGTGGTGAACAACAGAGAGCAAGTTTGGCAAGGGCTATCATTAAAGAACCCGATATAATCTTGGCAGACGAACCTACGGGAAATCTTGACCCGGTTGCATCATTTGAATTGGTTCGACTTTTAGAGACCATCCATGAGACTGGAACGACCATTCTAATGGCATCACATAATTATAATTTGATCAAGGGAAGGGGACGCCCGATATATGAGCTCAAGGATGGGGTACTCCGGGTAAGATAATGAATAAATTTTTATATCTTTTGACTGAAGGAGTAAAGAATATATGGCGTCATAAGATGACCGCTATAACGGCCATATTCTCACTATTCATAGCACTCTACATTGTTGGTGTCTTGGCTACGGCCGGAAATAATACACACAAGGTTTTACATTATCTACGTTCAAAGTATAAGATAGAGGTGTTCTTTGATCAGGATATATCCAATGAACAAGCTATAGGGCTTATTCACAAGATAAAGAAGATTGAGGGTGTGCGTACAGCAACGATCATAGAGAAAGAGGATGCTGTCCGAATATTTAAAGATCAATTTGGAGAGAACATCGTTGAACTATTAGGATATAATCCCTTACCCGTCAGTGCTGTGGTGAATGTTAATAGGAGTCGTCGAGATCCTCTGCGTGTGGAACCTATTATTAAAGAGATAAGGTCCATATCCAATGTAGATGAGGTCAGATACCAAGGTAACCTCATCAATAAGATCGAACGGAATTATAAGCGAGTCATTGATCGATTGCCTTATCTATCGGGAATAGTTGTCTTGATTGCTGTGCTTGTGATCTATAATACCATAAAGCTTTCCGTTTACTCAAGGAGAGATGTTATTGAGACACTTCAGCTTATTGGTGCATCAAGAACGTTCATCAAACTACCTTTTATCATTGAGGGAATATTAATAGGCGTTATTTCAGCGACCATGGTATTCCCCGCACTTTTTATATCAGTGAAGGCCTTGAACTATGTGGCGTCTAATTTTAGCTCATTTAATATGAAGGTCAACTTTGACCCCTTGGTCTTAATTTGGATGTTATTGATGGTTATTGTCATATCACTTGTTGGAAGCTATCGCGCTTCCTCAAGTTTCTTAAAATAGATCTATACCGCAACTTGGTCTAGACAGAATTTTCCATTTAAATTCAGCACTTATATATACGTAATAATACAACTTTTAGCTTGAGAGGGATTTGTGTCAAAATCAAAAGAAAAAATAACAAAAAAGACATCCAATACAAAAAGATCAAAGAACACATCCAAACCAAAAAGAAAAGATGCGAATAAGGATGCCAATAAACAATTAAATGAACTGCAAGACAAACACCTACGTTTGAAGGCGGAATTTGAGAATTTTCGACGAAGGAAGGCTGATGAGGTATCCAAATTGCTACAGTTTGAGGGTGAGAATGTGATCAAGGGCTTTCTGCCAATATTAGATGATCTGGAGCGAATGGTAGGTTCAACGAACTCTTCCGATGAATCATTATCAGAAGGGATTGAACTTGTAAAAAATAAGATCAGTAAATTTTTTGAAGGTATGAATGTAGAACCATTTGGTCAAAAAGGTGATGAGATGGATCCTGTGATCCATGATGCCATGCTGACTCAGGCCAATGAAGATGAAGAAAATGATGTGATCCTAGAAGTATTTGAAAAAGGCTACACCTATCGAGACAAGGTCATTCGTCATGCGAAGGTGATCGTGAATAAAAAATGAAAGATCTCTATGAAACCCTAGGTGTATCTAAGCAAGCAAGTAATGATGAGATAAAAAGATCATACCGCAAACTTGCCTTGAAATACCATCCTGATAAAAACCCCGACAACCAAGAGGCTGAGCAAAAATTCAAAGAGGCTGCGGAAGCATACGCCATACTTAGCGATCAACAAAAACGTTCTAGGTATGATCAGTTTGGGCATGCTGGTGTGGGCATGGGAGAAAACCCTGGCCAAGGAGGCTTTAGTGGTGGCATACATATGAGCATGGACGATATCTTTTCTCAGTTCGGCGACATATTTGGAGGAAGTCCCTTCGAAAGTTTCTTTGGTGGAGGATCTAGAGGCGGACCTCGCAGAGGTAAAGGCGCTGATATTCGAATCAAACTAAAATTAACTTTTGAAGAGATAGCAAAGGGTATTGAAAAGAAAATTAAGATCAAAAGGTCTGTAGTTGCTGAAGGTGCTGAGATAATTACCTGTCCAACCTGCAAGGGGCAGGGGCAGGTCACAACGGTTCAAAATACTATTCTAGGCCAAATGCGTTCGGCATCATTATGCCCTCATTGTGAGGGGTCGGGGCAACGAATCGGTAATCGTCCTCCTGGTGCAGGACCCGATGGGATGCATAAAAAGGAAGAGACAATTAAGATCACTGTACCGGCGGGTGTTGAAGAAGGTAATTATATGACGCTTAATGGTCAAGGCAATGAAGACCTCTCTGGAAACCCTGGTGACCTTATCGTAGTATTTGAAGAGTTAGAGCATAAATATTTTGTCAGAGATGGGGAACATGTCATTTTAGAATTGAAGATCTCATATCCAACTGCTGTGTTTGGAGGAAAGATCGAGATCCCCACTGTGGATGGAAACAAAGCGGGTCTGAAGATCCCATCAGGGATACAGTCAGGACAGGTCTTAAGAATGAAGGGGAAGGGATTTCCAAGAATGCGGAGCAGGACAAATGGAGACCACCTTGTCAAAATACAAATTGATACACCAAATAAACTGACAAGAGCAGCCAAAAAATCTGTTGAAGATCTCAAGAAGAATCTCAATCCGATCGAAAAGCCCTTCTCAAAAATAGATCTGTAATTAATACAATTTCTGTAATTAATATAGATTACGACCCACAAAGATATAGGTTATCATAAAAGAAGTAAAAAACACTATAATAAATACTTAATATCAAGTTGTAAGATTGGTGAAATTTTCATTTAAATATGTATGGTCTCATTAATCGATATCCCAGAGGTGGATTATGAATAATAATTTATTTAAAGTGAATGGTAAACAATGGAACTAACTCAACAAAATAAAACAGATCTACTAGAAGTTGTGATCGTATTGGCAATGTTTTTTCTCATTGTTGTGATCTATGTCCCTGTCGCGATCTGGGAAGAGGAAGACTTTTATGAGAAAGAGAGCCGTTATCGGATGCAGAATGTTTATGATATTGAATCATTCTATTCAAGACTCACAGGTGAATATAACCCGAATTTCATAGAGGCAATGTCTGTTGTGAATGCTGCTAGAGATTCTACTGTCGCTGATTCTTTATTTATTGGTGAACAATACGTAAAGCTGTATGGCAAAGAATTTTTCGTAGATGTTGATGAGTCTTTTGGCTTTGAATATGATACTACATTTGGTATCAAAAGTTTTAGAAAGGATACGGTCCAAGATACCACCGTTCAGATTGCCGTATTTTCCGAAGATCTAGGAAGGAATGATACCAGTTTTATTCGAAAAAAGGACTTGCAAGGGTATATTGATTCTGAGAATTTTATTGGTGTTGTGAAAGAGGAACCCCTGGAAAGGGTCGAGGCTATCGAATACTATAAAACCTTCATACCTGATTCGACCACTAATTTTTGTCCTTTGACAAATAATCAATACGTAATGGAAATAAGTGAGGATGGAACGGATCTGGTCGTGTCTAGCCCCATTACCGACCCTATTATTGAATCCCATTACCTGATCTTTTCTTTCAGAGCAGCTAACCATGGGGTCATAAGGGGTGGCAGAAAAAGTTGGGAGTAGGTTAGTCTGTCTCAAATGGTTGGCTTAGTATTATCCGACACTTTTCTTCTGACCGCGAGTTGGGAAGATAGTGGTGGAGTCAAATCAGCCGCTGGTGTTATAAAGATTCCTTTTACTGAACCCATCAGTTCATTATTACACAATGAGGCTGAACTGAATGCGATACTAGCATCAGCGCTAAGACAGGCCAAGGAAGCCAATTCATTCGAAGGCCAAAATATTTATGTTGGACTTCCAGATTCTTTTGTAGAACACTCTATTGTCCCTGTTGAACAAGATCTATCTAGTGATGACCACATAAATTATATCCAATGGGTAGAATCCCAAAAGAACCGAACAAAGGAACAGTCCGTCTATTTGTTTGGCCAGGTCTATTTCCCCGCTGAGGAAAATATACATGTTTGTGGTGTCCCACGTGCGTTGGTAAGGACCTTGAAACTATCGATAAGTGAATTGGGAGGTGTGCCACACTGGATGGGCCCTGTCAGTTCAATGTATCTCGATGGCTCAGGGATGTCTGAGGCAGCAATGATCCACAGACGTGGGAATAAATATTCATTTATGAAGGTCCAGGATAATGTTTTTGGGATGGGAACGGTGACATTCTCAGGAGGGATTGCAAAAGTAGCCTCCACAACAGATGCATCAGAGGAAATAACTCTTGCTGCTCTAGGCTTGGAAAGATCAGACCTAGATGATATTCCAATATTTTGTCCGCAAAAACTAGGACGGCAGGCTAAAAGCGCTTGGGAGTTATCTGATTTTAGGCTCAGTGTTCCTTTTGATGGTGTAGAGGTTGATGGGATAAATACTGAAAAATTACCCTATTATGAAGCAAATATATTGACTCAATTAATAAATGATATTGCATTAGAGCACTCATTTAATCTTTTTGGTGAACCTGGGGTCACTGATTTCTTTTTTACCAAGGTCATCCCTGAACTGGATGAAATAGAAAATGGTGAAGAATCTGTTGAAGAGAGTATTGAAGATGACGAGCCTGAAGTTATGGATGCTGATATTGTTCAAGAAAAAAAGCCTACGTCCATTACGGGTTTTGGATTATCTATCTTATTGATCGTTGGTGCCTTCATTGGATTTAACTACCTCAAGCTACAAGACCAGCTAAATAATCCCTTTTTTGGGGTTAACAAGGATTTTGTGATCAAAAGATCAGGCATTGATGATACCACAACTATTAAAACAGCTCCGAAGATTCCTCCTGTCAATCTTATCAAACAATCTAGAGCCATTTCCTCTTCGATCATCACGTTATTTACTGAGACAGATCTCAATCGGTATAATGCGCTAACGATAACAAAATCTTTCTTAAGTCTAGAATATCTCAGTGGTGTGAACCCTAATATTGAGAATATTCTTGGAATTGAACCAACATCATTCTCAGTAGAGGCAACAGGAAGGGATAGCACCATATTCCTATGGTATTATAGTTTTGAATTGCCTTTGATGGATGGCACTCCTGCGCCAGGTGAATTATCAAAGATAGATCTGATGGTACAAATGGATACAACCTTGACAGATTACAGTTTGAAGTATTTTGAACAAGTATTCACAAAAAACCAGATCTATGGTCCATTGTTGATATGGGTAAGAGGTAAGGCTGATATTCTACAGGCAAGTGCGCTGATCTCAAATATCAATGACTCGATCTTGTTGCGAAAATTTGTCTTATTCAACCAGTCAGACAATCCTAATCCTCGAGCAGGATTCTACGTATCCATACTAGAAGATTAGATGAACATTTTGGCCGGAAAGTTTGGTGGTCGAAAAATAAGAACTAGTCAGAAACTACCCTATAGACCTACGAAGTCATTGGTTAGAAAAAGTTTATTCGACCAATTGAGTCCATTTTCATTTGGGTCGGTATTAGATCTTTTTTCTGGGTCTGGCATCTTTGGTTTTGAGGCCGCAAGCAGAGGAGCAAATTCGATCACATTTGTAGAGAATAACCAAGCAGTGGTCAACTATTTAAAGAAAAACTCTGACTTGCTGAGTGGCCCTGAATACATATTCCATAGATTGGACGTCTTCAAGTATCTAAAAACAAGCGACACCTATGATCTAATATTTGCAGATCCGCCATATTCTAAATATGATATGGTCAGTCTCACGCAATCAGTCCTTAAACATTTAAATAAAAAGGGTAAATTCATTCTGGAATGTGAGAAGGGTCAAGCCCCCTTCATGGATGCTAGTGTAAGGGACTATGGACAAACTCGCATTCTTTATTGGGAAAACATATGAGAAAAATTATTTATCCTGGAACATTTGACCCCATTCATAATGGTCACATAGATATAGCAACGAGAGCAGCTAAATTATTCGATGAATTGGAATTTGTCGTAGCAGTAAATGCTGAAAAAACACCACTTTTTTCCATTCAAAAGAGGCTCTCGCTGATCCAAGAGTCGATCAAGCACTTGAATAATGTAAAGGTATCAGAGTTCAAGGGGCTTGTCGTCGACCATGCGGATAAGATCGATGCCAATGCTATCATACGTGGATTGAGACATGTAAGTGACTTTGAATTTGAATTCCAAATGGCAATGATGAACTTTCATTTAAATGATAAAATAACTTCCCTATTTATGATGCCTGATGAAAAATTCATACATTTGAATTCAACAGTGGTAAAGGATGTATCCAAAAATGGTGGAGATGTATCTGCTTTCGTACCGGCATGCGTAGAGAAAGCATTATTTGTTAAATATTCATCCTAATTATTTTTAAGTTTCCTAGGCTAAATAGCCTACTTTTATTCCTTTTAATGCCTACTTACGAATACATTTGTAAAGATTGCGGAGACAGGTTTGACCATTT
>CALCSS010000021.1 GCA_937893835.1 uncultured Fidelibacterota bacterium | reverse complement strand
ATTGAATAATTTTCCGGCTGCACATCTATCGTATTGTAATTTGGACCCAATATAGCAGGATCTCCTAACAAGTTAAATTGGAATAATTGAGTTAATGCTATATCTGGCCATATAATATTGTTGAATAAATACTCCATCTTTGATTGATTGATTATTTTCCCCATAGTCAGTGCCTCTGATTCAACACCAAACAATCTGTCATGAATTGGTCTCAATAATAAATAATCATTAACTACCCAACCTACGCCTGATGAACCAAACCATCCATATGAACCACCACTGGCATGGGCAAGCATCCTTTTTCCCAATGCATTAGGATTGTTTGCATCTCCAGTAAAACATGTCATACTTGTAACAAATGGTATCTTGTTATAATTATTCAAATTGCTAAAATCCTGCAGGGTAAATAGTGACCTATCTCCCCATACTGCACCTCCACCATGGCCAAAGAAATTTACATATGAAAGTCCATTCTCAAAGTGGTCTATAAGAGTCTCAGTTGTGCCATAAAATGGACCACCTTCTGAATACATATCAACATATAATCTTTCTGGGAAAAACCCCTTCTCTATTACATTTGGGATCAACTCCTCAGTTTGAATTCTAAATTCATTCTCATATCCAGCAATCATCAATACTGAATTTCCCCATATATGATCTTCAGCATTTATCACATGCATATTCTTGGTTACCATCACGTCCAACTCTGATCTAGTGGCCGCTGGAAATCTTCCAATTGAGATCTCAGGCACATGGTCATCTCCCTCCAATAATGTATACCAATAATCTGAAGAAGCTGCTCCATAGAGCACTGTCTGAATAGACATTGCAGGAATACGTTTATCTTGAGCAATAAGGACATATTCAGGCAATACTGACCATGATAAATATGCATCAGAAAGAAATTCTCGGATTGCATATGGACTAATGACACCATTCGAATAGGTTCTATAAATGGATTCTGGGGTCTTTTGCGCTGCATTGTAGTGACCTATCATTGGCTCCAATGCCTGTCGAAATGAGTCAGGTGCGATAATGATATAATTTGACTGAGCAAAATGCACATCATCAAGTGGGTCTACCTTTTTCACAGATAAGGGATAAGGTATTTTATCTATGGTAGAGCAAAAATATCTTTGTGATTGATCTAGAATCTGGTCTTGAAAGGTCGCAATCCAAGCATTGTCAGATTCTGTCATGATAAAATCTACTAGTCTCGTCTCTCCAATCTTATATATCAGAATATTGGGAGATGTGAATCCACTGACATTGAAATGGGATGTTGAATAATAATCACCATTCCTATTAAAATTTAGTTGATCATCATCAACAACATATTTACGATCAAATTCAAGTTCCACCCAATCTAAAGCAACCTTATCAACGGCACCATCTAAATCCTCAACACTAATATATAATTTATTCATTCCATTGAAAAGATCTTCATTTGGGAACTCATTTGATATGAATTCCTGAGTAACGTGACCACTCCATTCCAATGAACCTAATAACCTATCATTAAGTGTGATGTTTACTCTGCGTAGTCCATCTATCACGCCTTGTAATTTGATTCTCACCCTATATGATCCATCTGATGAAGGATCAGATATATTTAGATCATAATCTTGATTACCTCCACCAATTATGGTTGGATCAAAAAAGAAATGTTCAAAACTATCCCACTGTTCATTTGTATTTATCCCACCAAGTCCAATACTTTTTTGATTTGACTCAAATTTCTTAGATGAAATAAAAGTAGAAGGTATTTGAACGGTATTCATATCTTCTGAAGGATAGACATTCTCAATGCCGTATCGACTGCT
>CALCSS010000020.1 GCA_937893835.1 uncultured Fidelibacterota bacterium | reverse complement strand
TGAAAGGTGCAAGTGCTGCCGCGATTTATGGTGCGAAGGCATCCAATGGTGTTGTGATTATAAATACCAAGCGCGGTAAAGGTGGAGAGACAAAATTCAATTTTTCTACAAAGACAGGTTCATCAGAACTTCTTAGAAAAATGGGCCACAGAGTATTTGCTGATTATGCAGAGGCAGAGGCACAATATGGTGCGGATGTTGCGGCATTGGGCAATGATGCGAGTGGAAATTGGGCTGGAAACGATTTTGACTATGAGGAGATCCTCTATGGCGAGACAGGTCAATTGACCGAGCATACGATCAGCGCAATTGGTGGAGATGAAAAGACTCAATTCTATCTTGGTGGTCAATATATGGATGAAGGTGGTATCATCAAGAATACGGGCTATAAGAAATTGTCAGGTCGTGTGAATGTTGATCATCGTTTGAGTGAAAAGGCAAAGGTATCTGTTTCAACGAATCTGGTTCGTTCTGAGTCAGACCGTGGTGTCACTGGTAATGATAATACCAATATGACCTATGGTTTTTCCATTGGTTTCACTCCAAGTTTCATTGACATAAGACAAAATGATGATGGTTCTTTCCCAATTCATCCTCTGAATCCATCCAATCCGTTGGAAACGGCTGAGTACTTCGTAAATAATGAACTCACTCATCGTGCCTTGGGTTCTTTGAGATTGGACTATAACCTTTTAAGAACGGATAATATGAATCTTGATTTTCTTGCCGTTGCAGGTGCTGATTTTTATAATCAGGAAAATCAGGTTTTTATTCCACCTTTCTTGCAGATAGAATCTTCTAAAGATGAGGCTGGTCAGTCAGTAATGACAACAACTGATAACTTGAATACAAACTTATCATTGAATGTTGTACATCAGATGAAGATGCCAGGGATGAATTTCAATACAACTGCAGGACTTCAATATGAGACCTATGATTGGAACTCGGTATTTGTCCACGCAACAGGAATGATCCCAACGCAGACAAACGTTGATAAGGCAAGTTCACAGGCCGTATATCACGATAAGAAAATGCGTCAAGACCGTGGACTGTTCTTCCAAGAAGAAGTGACAGTTGGTGATAATCTTTATGCTGCATTCAGCATGCGTGGAGACGTATCAAGTACCATGGGTGATACAGAGACCAAGGAATGGTATCCAAAGGCTGCTTTATCCTATCAGTTAGGTGAGCTTGCGATATTTGATAATCTTAAAGTTCGTGGTGCTTGGGGACAGACAGGTAACATGCCACAAGCAAAGGCAAAGTATACGACGATGTCCTCAGCAAACATTGGAGGCATCAATGGTCTTGTTGGATCCTCGACTCTTGGTAATCCTGACATCAAACCAGAGAGAACGACCGAACTTGAGTTTGGTGCTGATTTTTCCATGATGGGTGGTTTTGCGACAGTTGAAGCAACCATGTATCAACAGGACATTGTAGATCTTATTCTTCTAGTTGATGAAGCACCATCTTCTGGTGCATCATATTCCTGGCAGAATGGTGGAGAAATGACAACTTCAGGAATGGAACTTGCTCTTGGTCTTAATCCAACAAATCTTGTTGAGCTAGGTGGACTTGATTGGAATTTTCACATGACCTATTACACCAATGAATCTGAGGTTACCAAACTGAATGTGGATCCGTACAATTATGGTGGATTTGCTACATTCCTTGGTACTTACAGAATTGAAGAAGGATATTCTCCTACTGCAATCGTTGGTAGTGAAATGACAGGTGATAAACATGTTGAGTTGGGCAATGAGAATCCGGACTTTCGACTTTCATTCAGAAACTCATTCAGCATGGGTCCATTGTCTCTTTCATTCCTAGTTGACCATAAAGAGGGTGGCCATGCCATCAATCTTGCAAACCTGATCTATGATCTTGGTGGTACAACAAAGGACTATGTAGAGAATGGTACAACTCGTTTGGCCGACTTGGGCGCTGTTACAGCTCCATATGTTGAATCAACGACCTATACTGCT
>CALCSS010000019.1 GCA_937893835.1 uncultured Fidelibacterota bacterium | reverse complement strand
AAGTTATTTCTTGTTCAATGAAGTAGAAAAAAACGCAAGGAATTTGATTGGAGAGACACTTTGGCTAAATAACACCATAGATCCAAAAAGCTTCTATACGTTATCTGATTATGAATTCAAGCGTTTTGAGCCGGTGGTTGTGTTAGATGTCCTCCCTTATCAAAATAATAGTACTGATTATCCAGTTTGGTTGAAGGTCTCTTCTTATTCTGGTGCAGAAGGATTTGTGAGATATAATGGTGATGAAGGTCGTGTGGGTGTCCAAGATCATTATTATACTTCTGAGCCACTTCCTAGGTCATGGGGGAAGGGTATGATAAATAAGTTATTAAATAAAAAGATCGAGCTAGGAATGAAAGATAGACAAGTGAGAATCTCTATAGGTAATCCAGATGAGGTCAATGTCACATCAAGTCGGCATGGTATTAGTGAACAATGGGTATATATTGACCCTACAGGAAATAAAACCTATTATCAATTTGAGTATGGAAAGTTAACTTATGTCAGTGAATAATGACAATTCGGTAACGTCAATAATTTAAATGGATCATATGCGAAGATTAATTCATATCATATTTTCAATAGTTATCATCAATACTATTATTTTATCTGCACAAATTGATTCTCTACCATACTATGAAAAGTTTGATATTGCAGTTAAGTCTTTTAAAGAGGGACGATATAATATTGCAGAATTACAATTCACTAACATATTGTCAAATGAAAGAGAATATCGTGACCCTGCATCACAATTAATGATGGCAAAATCTCAATATCACCTTGATCTTTTTGATAAGGCCAACAGATCCTGTAAATCTGTTCTCTCTAGTTATCCCAGCTCGCCTTATGAATCAGATGCGTTGGTATTATTAGGAGATATTGCTTTAGGGGAAGGTAATCCCACCAAAGCCTTCAAACATTATTTGAATGCACGACCTCAAATAGAGGACTTGCTCTATTTGAATAAGATTGATGAAAGGATATTTAACTGTATTGGCATGGGTGTTAAAGAGGAAGTTATTGAGGGATTACTTTTTAGAGAAAAAGATTCATTTAACCGTGCAATTATTAATTTATCCAGAGCATATGAGGCTTGGATCAATGGTGATGATTACGACCTAGAGTTGGTCATTAATGAGATTGATACCTTTTATTTACCTGGATATTTTTCCAGCCTTTTCGGTGCATTGAATGATTTAGTCAAAGATGAAATTAAACGACCCATTACAATTGCAGTTGTCCTACCACTTTCAGGAAAAGGAAAAGATAAGGGTCTGTCTTATTTGTTGGGCCTGACTGAGTTTCTAGATAGATCATCTATTTCTACCTCAATTAGATTTTTAGTTTATGATACTGCGGGGTCTGTCGTTAATACCCTTAAGATAATTAATGATATATCTTCAAATAATGAGATCTTTGCTATTCTTGGCCCTTTGTCAAGGGATGAGGTATTATCCATATCAGGACTAAAACTTCAGTTACCCATCTTGATTCCTAAATCAGAATTATCTGGTCTATCCAATATTGCGAGGAATCTTTTCTTTTTATCACCTTCATCGGAGATGATAGCTAAACGCACTGCTCAAATGATGATAAAAGAACTAAACCTAGAACGTATTGCAGTTTTATCGCCGGGGAATGGTCAAATAAAAGTATTGACCGATCATTTTTTGGAAGAGTGTCATCAACTTGGTATTGATCCCATAGTTGTAGAATGGTATATAGAAAAGCCAGAAAATATATCTCGACAATTGAAAAATATTCGTCGTGTAGCATGGAGCCTAGTTCCAGAAGATGAGCCAGAGGATATATATCTCAATCTTGAAATAGATAGTCTAGATGCACTTTTTGATGTTGATGTCACGGATTTCTTTGAATTACCACCTGAAGAGGTGGACAAAATGGACAAGAAAGATTCTTCGAAGGTTATACTAGAGACAATTGAGGCAATATATACTCCAATTCGATCTGATGAGTTAACCTACATAGGTACCCAACTTCCACTTTATAATCTGAAAACATCATTTTTTGTGAATGAGAATTGGCTTGACATGCCTTTATTAAATCAAGAAGTGATTGGTCCTCATTATCAAGGTATGAGGATTATCTCAGATGTGAATTCTGCAATATCAAATGGTAATCAAGACTCATTTACAAATTATTATTCCTTAGCTGTTGACCATACATCTTTTATTTTCACGATTGTTGAACAAGGTATCTCTAAGCGTAAACACTTTATTGAAAGATTGAGAAATCACAGAGGATTTGATGGTACTCGATCATCAATAAAACTAGGAGGCAAGAATAATAATGAAAATGGTTCTGCTCAAGTATTAGAATATTCAAACAATAGAATAAGGAAGATAGGTGTATATGATGGAGAAGAATTCTCCCAAAATATTGAATAATGAATACTGGATTGAGATGCAGCCTCAATTTACAAATCCAGATATAAAGGCAGTATTCTCCTACAGATCATTTCCAACAAATGGAGAAGATGGAAGAAGATTATTTGCAAAAAAGGTTGGGCTTAATTATCAAAATCTTATCATTCCTAGACAAACACATTCGACCAATGTTAATTTTTTTTCATCTGCTGATACTGTCCAAGACTGCGATGGTGTTTTTACAAAAATAGAAAATAATGTCTGCACCATACAAGTAGCTGACTGCATGCCTGTATATTTTGCTCATTCATCAGAAAATGTCTTTGGACTGGTGCATGCTGGTTGGAGGGGGTTGGTCAATGGTATTTTAGATAGGTCAGCAAACCTAATAAAAAAAGAAGGATACGACCTATCTGATTTTGAGATTATCATAGGACCATCCATACAAAATTGTTGTTTTGAAGTTGGTGATGAT
>CALCSS010000018.1 GCA_937893835.1 uncultured Fidelibacterota bacterium | reverse complement strand
GGTAAACCGCTATTATATATTATTTATCTTTTTTCTTATGACGATTGGCACGTAAACGCTTTTTGCGTTTGTGCGTATTCATTTTTTTCTTTTTTCTTTTTTTACCGCTTGGCATTTATAATCCATTTATTTATTTATCAAATCGTTCACTCTTGAACGCATGAGTTTACTAGGTTTAAATGTTGGAACAAACCTTTCTGGCAAATATATAGGTTCGCCCGTTCCGGGATTTCTGGCCTTCTTTGGCATACGATGTTTAATGCCAAAAGTACCAAAACCTCGTAATTCAACTCTGTCATTATTTGCAAGTGATTCTATGATGGTACCCATTATGCCATTCATAACTGTCTCAGTTTCAACCTTGGTCAAGCCTGTTGCTTCCGAAACCAAATCTACTATTTCTTGTTTTGTCATTGTTTCCCCCTACTTATAGCTTGGATGTATTACCCTTTAATTTATTTGACCCATATCACTAATCTTTGACCTGGATGTATCAAGTGAGAACCATATTTCATATTATTCCATCGTCTTATCTTACTTGCTCTGGTTGCAAAATTCTCAGCAATCTGCCCAAGTGTATCTCCACGCTTGACTCTATAAATTCTTTTTGAATGGCCTGGCGGACCTCCATTATCACCATTTCCCCATACCTGCCCGCCTTTTAATGGAACATTTAACTTTTGCCCCACCCTAACTTTATTTCTATTACGAATCTTATTGACAGCTGCAAGGTCATGTATGGATACATTATACTTTTTTGATATGGTCCAAAGACTTTCACCAAACCTGACCCTATGAACCACAAACTGCGGTGCGAATCTTTCTTCTTCAGGTATCGCATTCCAGGCTGCAATAAAGCCTGCTTTTTTTCCCAATGGAAGTTTCAAAGGATAACCAGACTCTGCTGGTGTCGCTGACTGTCTAAGTTCGGGATTATATTCTCTAAGAACATTTGGTTTCAATCCTGCTACACGTGCCAGTACTGAAATATCTGCACTTTTCTCTAATTTTATCGTTTCGTATTGAAATGGTTCTACATTCTTAGGAACCTTGAAATCATATGCCTCAGGATTTCTTGCTATGATTGCAGCTGAAAGAAAATAGGGGATGTAGTTTCTAGTCTCTCGTGGAAGCGAGTGCATTTGCCAGAAGTCATATGTTTGATGAATCTTAGATGCCCTTGATACTCTGCCTGATCCACAATTGTATGCAGCAAGAGCTAAATACCAATTATCAAATTGTTTATATAAGTCCTTGAGATAGAGACATGCTGCATGTGTTGCCTTTTCAGGATCTCGCCTCTCGTCTCTGTACCAATCTCTATTTAATCCATACTTTTTACCTGTTGAGTAAATAAACTGCCACATTCCTGAGGCCTTAGCTTTACTATATGCTTTTGGATTTAAGCCTGACTCTATCATTGCTAGATAGATGAACTCTTCTGGCATTTCATGCTCTTTTAAGATCGGTAATATTAGATCTTTATATTTACCATATCTGGTAAGCCAAATTTTAAATTGCTTTCTTCCCTTGGTTTGAAAATATTTGATATATTGATCAACTTGCTTTGTCCTAACAAGTGGCACATGACCATCTCTATCCTCCACAACTGTGAATTTTGTTTCACCCATTTCAATCTCTATGGCCTCACTAATATCGGTCCACATTTTCTCTGCCATAATAGGAGCATTAATACTTTGAACTGTAACAAGATTATGTGTATAAAGATCTGTAAATGTTCTATTGAAACGATCAAATTCCTCTTTGTCCTCGAGGTTCATATCACCGATCTGATCTGCTTCCATAAGCAGTTCAAAAATTTTACTCATTATGAAGGCAACCTCTAGAGTGTCCTTATTAAAATCAGATATTAGGACCTCAGACATCAATAGTTTCGCATCTCGTAAAATCTCTGGAAATCTATTTCGCGTTTCATCAAGGTTCATTGTTGTATCAGTGGGTGCTGTAAATACAGACACATTTGGAAAGACCTTTGAGGTAGACTTTGCCTCGGCACCAAGTAGAACTACGGCGCAGAAAAAGTAGGGTATTATATCTCTAAGTATTTTACTCAAAGGGATTTAGTGAAACTCCGCATGGGAATATAAACTCTAAATATTAAATCAAACAAGACCTTGTCATTGCATTTTTTCTATAATGGATGTTGTACTAAATCCGGGTGTGATCGGTACAATCTTTACCTCTCCACCCGAATCTAGAACCTCTTTATGGCCAACAACATCCTCTGGAATATAATCACCACCTTTGACCAAAATATCAGGTCTTATCAATGCGATGAGTTCCAATGGTGTATCACTCCGAAAAATATGAACTCTGTCTACAAAGCCGGTATTGAGCAATGCTAGTTTTCTATCATTAGCTTTTTGAATAGGTCTCTTGTTACCTTTTAATTTTTTAACAGATGAATCAGAATTAAGCCCTACAATTAATATATCGCCATAGGATGATGAAGCTTTAAGTAGATTCTTGTGCCCTTCGTGAAGTAGATCAAAACAACCATTAGTAAAAACTATTTTTTTCCCTATCCTTTTTAAATTGGCCGTCTCTTTTGATATTTTATCGCGATTCATGATCATTGGTATAAGTTATAATTGATCTAAATTAGTTCTTTTACTTTTTCCCTAACAAACTCTGCCAATTCTCTTCTATTATCATAAGAATAATCTCCTGGATCTATTGGTCTACCGACTCTTAGTTCAACCCTGTGGCCTTTCATAGACCATGAGCCTTTACCCAACATATCGTATGTTCCAATAAACGCGATGGGAACAATAGGCATTTCTGTATCTAGTGACAATAACAGTCCCCCTCTCTTAAACGGCCCTAACGACCCGTCCCTTGTACGTGTACCCTCAGGAAATAGTAATATTGATCTAGGTTTATCTATCAAGGAATTCTTTGCTTTTTCTAAAACACGAAGGGCGGTTTCACTTTTTTTTCGATCGATAAAAATATGACCTGCGGTACTCATTACCCATCCTAATACAATAACTTTTTTTAACTCCATCTTTGCAATTGGGACCAGCCAATAGGGTAAGCCTGAGAAAGCCAATGGTATGTCTAGAACAGAGGTGTGATTTCCAGCAAAAATATAATTTACATTTGGATCAAGGTTCTCAAGTCCTTTTACTTTATACCTTATAGCACAGGAGAATAATATAAATTTTCCCCATAAACGAGCACAGTGCCCTAATACTCGCCCTTTGTTCGATTCAAAAATTGTTAAGAATATTCCAGATAGTCCAAATAAAATGGTCCAAAGAACAGTAACTAAAAAAGCCCAGAGGACTCTCAATTTTAGCTTATCTCCTGAATACCTAAAAAATCAGCAACATATTCTGGGAAGACGATAATTCCTTCTTCAGTTTGATAAGTCTCGATCAAGGCGGCCATCAACCTGGGAGTTGCAACACCCGAGCCATTTAGAGTATGAAGAAATTGAACATTATTATTAGATGAATCACGATATCTGATATTGCCCCTACGCGCCTGAAATGATTCAAAGTTACTACATGACGAGACCTCTAACCATTTTTGCTCTCCTGGTGCCCATACCTCTAGATCATAACATTTTGCTGCAGCAAAACTTAAATCGCCAGTGCAAAGTTCAACGACTCTGTAATGCAAGCCAAGTTTCTGCAAGATGGACTCTGCCTGATTGGTAAGAAATTCTAATTCATCGTATGAATTTTCAGGTGCAGTGAACTTAACTAGTTCAACCTTATTAAATTGATGCACCCTTAGTAAGCCTCTTGTATCTTTCCCATAAGAGCCAGACTCCCTCCTAAAACATGGTGAATAAGCTACGTAGTAGATAGGTAGGTCACTCTCATTGATGATCTCATCACGATGTATGTTTGTGACAGGTACCTCTGCGGTTGGAGCAAGATATAGATTGTCAACTTCTGTGTGATACATATCCTCTTCAAACTTGGGTAACTGGCCTGTTGTCAACATTGATTCTTTTTTCATTAATACGGGAGGGAAGACCTCTATAAAACCAAATTCTTCCTCATGATATTGGATCATGGCATTGATGAGGAATCGTTCAAGTTTTGCACCCTCACCCATGTATAAGGGGAAACCACTGCCAGAAAGTTTTGCTCCTCTTTGAAAATCAAATAGACCCAGTTCCTCCCCAATTTCTAAATGTGATCTTGGATCAAATGTAAATTCCGGTTTATCACCCCAAGACCTCACCTCTTGATTGCCTGATTCATCCACACCCCTAGGTACACTTTGATGAGGGAGATTTGGCAAACGGTAGAGATGTTCTTCCAAGTCTTTTGAGATTGTATTGAGTTCTTCCTCTAGCTTTTTTAATTCTTCTCCTAATTCACGAGTCTCGTTAATTGAATCAGTAACATCCTTGCCAGCTTTTTTTAGGTTGCCAATAGCCTCAGAAGCACTATTGCGCTTTGCCCTCATATCATTAGATACTGTCTTCAACTTTCGTAGTTTTTCATCAAGATCCAAGATGCTATTTAAATCAACATCCTTCTGTTTCAATAATAGTCTTTTTTTACAGTTTTCTGTTTCGTTGCGGAGTTTTTTTAGTGAAATCATATAAAATTAATTTTATTAATAGGACTAATTTATTTTCAATATCGGTCTATTCCCAATCTTATGGAGTCGAAGAGTGCGATAGGGCAATTGCCCGGGCCAAATATAATTTGGATTAAATCCATTTCAAGAATAAGTTTTGTCATTCAAACAAGGAATACTATCGGAACAAACCGCGCCCAGTTTAATATAATAAGGCAAAAAAAAATAAAATAGTACCTATCGAGCGATAGTTGTTCCTTATCTCTGATCGAGACCTCGATAAGACAATAGCATAAAATGAATAGAATACTAAAGATATTGTTAGTTACAATATGTGTACATGGAACATCTAAATTCCAGAATTTAGATTTGAATACCATAAGACTTGCTCAAAGACAAGCCTCTAGAGCAAGTAATGCAAATTCGAGCATATCAAAAAAAGAAAAGAACCAAGACCACTTTATAATAGATAAGCTTGTGGACCCCAATAAATATATTGTTGGCCCGGGCGACCAATTACATATTAATATTATTTCTAGTAATGAAACTTTTGATCATAGTTTAATTATATCACCAACAGGACAGTTGCTTATCCCTTCTGTCGGCATGATTGATTGCAACAATCTCAAATTGACACAATTAATCAAGGATATTAAAAGACAGATAAAATCCTGGAATGCAAATGTTAAGATAAATGTTGAATTAGAAGTAATCAGGCAATTTAGATTATTGGTGATAGGGCAGTTCAGCAATGCTGGGTATTTTATTGTGACTCCAATGACCAGAGTCTCAGATCTATTTGATCAAATCGTATCTG
>CALCSS010000017.1 GCA_937893835.1 uncultured Fidelibacterota bacterium | reverse complement strand
CTATGTTTGTAAGGTAGATAGCAGTATTCTTCGAGAGAATTTTCATCCATTATCTTCTTCGGATATCTTTATTTCCTTTATTGAAAAAGATGGCCATACGGTCTTGGATATCGTGGAGAATTTTCAAGATTCAAGTTTACATAGTGTGTATCACTACTATCTGAGTTCTCAGACGATCACTTCCCAAGGCCAAGAGTGGAGTGACTCTCTATTTTATCCTGTGGTCGATAAAGAGACTCAAACAATAGAGATGAAGACAGAACCACAATGGGATATCCATTCCAAACGGGTCTTCACTGATGCTCATAGTTATGGCATTGACATCGGAGCTTCAGGCATATCAGTTGATAGATTTGGAGATTCAGAAAAAAAATGGGAAACAAGGCATTTTCGATATATATCAGGAATTGATCTTGACCTTGATGCGAGCACAGATGTGATGGCAATAGATTCTGCAGGAATATTATATGGATTTAACTCCGATCTTATATTAATGGCAGGATTTCCACTTGATCAAAAGGTTGTGCCTCCTGTTCTTTCAAAAGATCTTTTTGGTGATGAATACCCTGAGATCATTGTCAGATCTGCCGATCTAGGTTCGTTATTTATTTTTAATTCCAGAGGTATCATCAACCATGAGATTGCCATAGATGGAGACGATGGTCTGATAGCTCTTGGTGAGCACAGGGGAAAAAAATCAGTCTATACATCATCTGCCATCTATCAATTTGATGGTGTATCTGATAATGAATACAAAGGCAATGCCTGGACCTCATTCCATGGTGATGGCAATACAAGGAGCATTGATCTTGACTATGACTTTGCGACAAATAGTGGGCCCATCATGTTGAGATCTTACTGCTATCCCAATCCTATAAGGGAAGGTCAGGGTGTATTGAGGGTCGAATCAAATGGTGGAGAAGAGGCAAAGATAATGATATATGACCTGGCAGGATATTTCATTCATTCATTTACATCTGATATCCAAGGACCTGGAAATCAAATATCCGAGTGGGCTTGGGATGTTAGAGGATTGGCTCCAGGGGTCTACTTTGCACATGTGAACATATCAGGCACTGATAAAATGGAATCAAGTGTAATAAAAATTGCAGTCATGGACTAATGAAGAGAATATTCTTGCATATCATATTATTATCAGTGGTCCATTCTCAGGTTGAGTACAACCACCCTGAGCTCAATTGGCATAGCTTTGACACAGAGCACTTCAAGGTACATTACCATGATGAGACGGAGATGACAGCCAGGGAGGCCGCAGTCGTCGCAGAGGTGATCTACCCAAAAATAACAGAGTTCTATGAATTTGAGCCCTATCAAAAGACACATCTTATTCTGATCGACCCAGATGATTATTCGAATGGTGCGGCATACTATTATGATAACAAGATCATGATATGGGCATCACCACTAGATTTTGAATTAAGGGGGAGTCACAGATGGTTACAAAATGTGATCACACATGAATTTGCGCATATTGTCTCGCTTCAAAAGTCAATGAAGGCAGGTACGAGGATTCCCGGGGCATATTTTCAATTGATGAATTACGAAGACGAAAAACGCCCTGATGTCTTATATGGTTACCCCAACACTCTGGTCAGTTACCCTATTCCTGGAACCAGTGTGCCACCCTGGCTTGCAGAGGGAATAGCACAATATATGTATGATGATGCCGATTGGGATAATTGGGACAGTCACAGAGATATGATCCTCAGGGACAGGGTCATCAATGATAATATGTTGACATTTACTGAAATGAACACATTTGGAAAGAAGGGCATAGGCAATGAGTCAACCTATAATTCAGGATATGCCTTGTCGACCTATATTGCAAATGAATATGGGCCTGCAACATTAAGTGATATAATGGGTGAATTGTCATCACCTCTCCAATTCTCGATTAATAGCGCCATATACAATGTAATAGGCATAAGCGGAGATGATGTATATCAAGACTTTAAAAATGCGGTAGAGGCCAAGTATAACACCCTTGTAGATCCTATAAAGGTCATGCCAGTACAGGGTGATAAACTACAGAGTGATGGAACGACCAACATCCATCCCAAGTGGCACCCCAACAGGAATGCATATGCATATCTATCAAACAAGGGAAATGATTACTTTGGCCAGACAAATCTTTATTTTTATGATTTTGAAAATGATGAAGAGCAAAAGATCAAGAGTGGCGTATTCTCAGCTCCAACTTGGCATCCAGATGGCAAGGTGATCTATTATTCAAGAAAACCCAAATTCCCAAATAAGAACGGTTCAAAGTTCTATGACATTTATTCCTTTGACATGGAAAGCGAGGAAGAGAAACGTTTGACATTTGAATCACGAGCATTTAGTCCTGTTTATATGGAACATGATAGTTCTATCGCTTATCTGGCGAGTTATGATGGAGGTCAAGATATTCATATACTCGATCTAGGATCAAATAGATCCATCAAGATAACAGATCTCACAGACCGTCCAATGATAAGTCATCTGAGCTATGACAATAATTCTAATAAATTATATTTTGACATTACAAGGCATCACTACAGGGATATCTATTCATACGATCTTGATGGTGGCAGTATTGCATTTGTTGCCAATAGTGATTCCTATGATGAGAGAAATTTTTCCTCTAATTCAAAGAATATGATGGTCCATTCACAAGATAAGAGTGGAATATACAATCTGTATATCACCAACCCGTCAGACTCAACCCATGGATATGTTACCAATGTGACAGGAGGCGCATTCATGGCAGACATCTCGGAAGATGGTAGAATACTGTATTCATTGTACGATAATGGTGCATACTCTATCGCCATATTGGATGATGTATTTTATATAGATGAGGATTATGTTGGTTATGGTGAGGACTATCACTTGAACAATGGAGAGCATCAACCACCAATCACACAACTTGATGATGCAAAGGCATTTCCCTATGAAGATCAATTCCCTAATATGTTCATTCTGCCTAAGATCATGTTTGACTATGGAACGTTAAAACCTGGTATTTATTTT
>CALCSS010000016.1 GCA_937893835.1 uncultured Fidelibacterota bacterium | reverse complement strand
ATTTTATTAAGATCATTTTTTGGGTATTTATCTCTGCACCAGACCTGACCTGAATGAAATAGACCCCGGTCGACATGCCATGTCCAGATGCATCCATGCCATTCCACCTCACAGAATATCTTCCTGCATCAAGATACTCATTGACCAGGTCATTCACCAGTCGACCTGTCGCGTCAAACACACTGACAACAAGGTCATTGGCCTCAACGGTCTCAATGTCGATCTTGGTCGAGGGATTGAATGGATTGGGATAGTTTGAGCTGACACGGAATTCAACAGGAGTTAGTTCGTCATCAGCATCATTGCTGACCAATGTCATGCCCAATGAACCTGTACGCTCTAGGTTACCGCGATGCAATCTCCATGACAGCCTGTCGCCCTTTTCTGTCTTGATGTCAATGACCCTTAGACCGTTCGTAGTGCCAAAGGCAATCTCAAAGTCACCATCACCGTCCACGTCTCCGATGGCAGGCGAAGACTCGATGTTACCACCAAGGCTTGTTGGAAAATGATCGAACAGGGAGGCATCATGATGAAAGACATAGGCCGTCCCAGACTTCATGGCCGTTACCACCTCCAGATCACCATCATTGTCAAGGTCCGCGGTCACAGGCTCTGTCAAAGAATTATACTCCATGTCCACTGGCCATCCTTCCAGTTCCGCACCATCGATCGGGTTCCATACATGGATCATATCATCATATCCTGTAAACAAGAGCTCTTGGCTCCCGTCATCGTTAAGATCAGCAACTGAGATACCACCTCTGATGTCATCACCGACATCATAGGACGCCATCTCAGTACCATCATGGTGGAGCACATGCAATAGCCCGCTATCATTACCAGCTACGATCTCTAGGTCGCCATCACCATCCAGGTCGACCAAGGTTGCTGGAGCATTAAAACGTTGGGTTGATTCAAATGGAAAACCAGACTTCACATATCCATCGTGGCCGATCGCGTAGATATTGTCATCCCAGGTACAGACAACGATCTCTGGATAACCATCACCCTCAAGGTCACCGGCTGCGGCTCCGGCCATCATCTTCTCATCGAGATCGACCGGAAAACCATATACGCTAAATCCATCATGGTGAATGGCATGGACCTCGCCGATGGAGTTGGTACCATTGTAGGATGTGAACACCACCTCATAGTCACCATCCTGGTCAAGGTCTACCACGGCAGGGGATCCATTTATACTGCCAGATTGCCCATAGGCCGCCAGCTGAATGCCATAGGCATTCAAAATATATAGACTACCATCATTGGAACCGAATATGATCTCTTCGCTACCATTGTTGTCCAGATCAGCCACCGCTGGACTGGAACGAACATCTCCATTGGTATTGAATGGGAAACCATACATGGGATAGCCCGCTATCATATAACCATATACCCGTCCATTGTCACTCCCAAAGAAGATATCATTCGTATTGTTGCCGTCAAGGTCCGCTATGATCGGCGAGGACTTGATGGACATCCCATCGATGGGAAATCCGCTCTGGTCCAGACTGATGGAGATCTCAATGGGGACATCGATCTCATAGGGATAATCATCACCCGCCGTTTTCATATTGAGATTACAATCTACTGTACCCATTATGATGGCATCTTGCGCATAGATCTGAAACATGTCTGATAATGGACCAAAAGAGATCTCTCCTGGTGCTAAAGGCTCATCAAACTGAACGGTACTATCTAAAATGATCAATCTCTCATCAGCGGTGGATAGTGTCAACAGAAGGCTATCAGCATCAGCCCCCCAATAGTTGGTCACATTGATCCGGACATTGGAGGTTTCACCCGGATTTAATACTCCGTCCTCATCTGTGTCTTGTAGGATTCCAAGTGAAGTGAAATCAAGATTTGGATAATGGAACTCATTCTCCAATAGACCAGGGTGATAAGTTTCTGTGACAGAGTAACCTCTCTCGGCCTGACCCGGTGTAAAATGAGAGCGACAGTCAGAATAATTCATGATATTTGTCACTGGATCATACCCCTCAAGATCAGGGCACGTATCCTGATTATCATCGCAATTGTAGATTCCATCATAGTGCATTGCAGGCGTATCATCAACCTGGTCATTGGTAACTGTACAGTTACCCTGGAACGTATGGAACAAACCGAAATAATGTCCTGCCTCATGCCCAAGCGTACCACTTAAAATAGCAGTGTAGTTTATCGTTGTTCCTTGCCAGTAACTGGACTCTGATGAATTAAATGGGAAATAATTCCACCCAAGAGTTATCCAACCATCTTCTGCTATTGTAACTACAGACCAGATATTATAATAATGCACTGGGTCTGTAACGGTCTGAGATCTCATCTCCTGTTCATCTGAACCTTGGCTTGCACACTCATCAGCCTCAAAGACATACCAGTCATCATTCCCATGCCTAGTTATGGTATCAAGTGTAAAATAGTAGTTGAAGACATCATTATAGTCTTCGTTTAATGTGGCAACTGCATCTTCAATCTGCCAATCTGGAATATTTCCCTGGCCCTGTGAGGAATGTATGACATGCCAAGCAACAAGCACATTGACCGGTTCATCATCTGGCGTACGTTGGCCATTGTTCAATGAGGCCTGTATACCTTCATTGACGATCACGATCTCTTCCTTTGTGGGATCCGGAGTTCCACATCTGGATCGAGGTACTTGTGAGAATAAGATCGTAGACAATAAAAAACATATTATGATATCATACTTTCTCATCGCCAATACTCTATTTTATTAAGATCATTTTTTGGGTATTTATCTCTGCACCAGACCTGACCTGAATGAAATAGACCCCGGTCGACATGCCATGTCCAGATGCATCCATGCCATTCCACCTCACAGAATATCTTCCTGCATCAAGATACTCATTGACCAGGTCATTCACCAGTCGACCTGTCGCGTCAAACACACTGACAACAAGGTCATTGGCCTCAACGGTCTCAATGTCGATCTTGGTCGAGGGATTGAATGGATTGGGATAGTTTGAGCTGACACGGAATTCAACAGGAGTTAGTTCGTCATCAGCATCATTGCTGACCAATGTCATGCCCAATGAACCTGTACGCTCTAGGTTACCGCGATGCAATCTCCATGACAGCCTGTCGCCCTTTTCTGTCTTGATGTCAATGACCCTTAGACCGTTCGTAGTGCCAAAGGCAATCTCAAAGTCACCATCACCGTCCACGTCTCCGATGGCAGGCGAAGACTCGATGTTACCACCAAGGCTTGTTGGAAAATGATCGAACAGGGAGGCATCATGATGAAAGACATAGGCCGTCCCAGACTTCATGGCCGTTACCACCTCCAGATCACCATCATTGTCAAGGTCCGCGGTCACAGGCTCTGTCAAAGAATTATACTCCATGTCCACTGGCCATCCTTCCAGTTCCGCACCATCGATCGGGTTCCATACATGGATCATATCATCATATCCTGTAAACAAGAGCTCTTGGCTCCCGTCATCGTTAAGATCAGCAACTGAGATACCACCTCTGATGTCATCACCGACATCATAGGACGCCATCTCAGTACCATCATGGTGGAGCACATGCAATAGCCCGCTATCATTACCAGCTACGATCTCTAGGTCGCCATCACCATCCAGGTCGACCAAGGTTGCTGGAGCATTAAAACGTTGGGTTGATTCAAATGGAAAACCAGACTTCACATATCCATCGTGGCCGATCGCGTAGATATTGTCATCCCAGGTACAGACAACGATCTCTGGATAACCATCACCCTCAAGGTCACCGGCTGCGGCTCCGGCCATCATCTTCTCATCGAGATCGACCGGAAAACCATATACGCTAAATCCATCATGGTGAATGGCATGGACCTCGCCGATGGAGTTGGTACCATTGTAGGATGTGAACACCACCTCATAGTCACCATCCTGGTCAAGGTCTACCACGGCAGGGGATCCATTTATACTGCCAGATTGCCCATAGGCCGCCAGCTGAATGCCATAGGCATTCAAAATATATAGACTACCATCATTGGAACCGAATATGATCTCTTCGCTACCATTGTTGTCCAGATCAGCCACCGCTGGACTGGAACGAACATCTCCATTGGTATTGAATGGGAAACCATACATGGGATAGCCCGCTATCATATAACCATATACCCGTCCATTGTCACTCCCAAAGAAGATATCATTCGTATTGTTGCCGTCAAGGTCCGCTATGATCGGCGAGGACTTGATGGACATCCCATCGATGGGAAATCCGCTCTGGTCCAGACTGATGGAGATCTCAATGGGGACATCGATCTCGTAGGGATTCTCATCATCACTGGTAGTGATATTTATATTACACTGGATATTGCCTAATGCAATATCAGGTAAAGCATATAATTCAAACCAATCCAATAGTGTGAAGGACACCTCGCCCGGTTCTATGGCGTTCTCAAACTGAATAATACTATCTAATATGGCCAATCTATCATCTTCTGTGGAGATCACCAATCGCACACTGTCTGCATTGGCTCCCCATGCATTCCCTACGTTGGCACGGACACGAATTTGGTCACCTGGGTTAAAAACCCCATCTCCATCTGTATCGTTTTGAAAGGTTAGCTCATCTAAATACAGATCAGGCATAAGAAAACTATTCTCAAGATAACCAGGATGATAATTCTCAATGATGTAGTGCATCCAATCCTGTTGACCATCGCTGAACTCATCTTGGCAAGAGCTACTAGTATAGGTCATATAATTGTGAATGGGGTCATTGCCATCTTGGTCCGGGCAACTATCCAGACTCTCACTACATTGCCAAAGATAATCTTCGTGGTGTCTTGGCGTGTCAGTTATGCCGTCTCCATCAACACTACAGGACGAAGAAAAAGTATGAGGCAGGCCCATGTGGTGTCCAACTTCATGGGTATTGACATCATTGCCCCATGCAAGTTCACGATAATCAAGGTTCACACTTTGTCTATAATCACTAGGACCAAACCCATTGCCTAGGTATGAAAAGCCAGCGACGCCATCAGCATATAGATTTGCAGTGTAGATATTCAAGTAATGATATGGATCCACATGGAGTTCTAAACAACCATCGAATACGTCATCATACCAGTTATTGAACCATTGATTATTTTCAGTTCTATCAATACTATCAACTGTAAAACTAACAAAGTATGGTGCGAATGTCTGATTCAGATATTCGATATTAGTGTATATGGCCTCATCACCATAATTACCGACTCCGTTATTTGTATGAATAACATGCCAAGCGACCAATACATGTACAGGCTCAGGATCATCCCGGTCTTGATCTAACAACCACTGCTCGACAGCAAGTTTGATATTTCTTATTTGTTCTTGAGGCATTGGCGGTGTACCGCACAATTCTCTTTGATCCTGACCAAAGGTCAGGCTAATAACACAAATTAATAATATGATCTTCTTCATGATTTTTTATTATGTTGTTAGGTTACTTGATAAAGGCCATTTTTCTTGTTGAAGAGAAGATAGGTTTAGCATCTTTACCTTTAACCTCCATGGAATAAAAATACATTCCAGAGGTAAGGCCCTTGGCATCAAGGACATAGGTATGGCGACCGCTTTCCATATATGTGCCCACTAGATCTTTGACCTTGCGTCCGACTATGTCATAAAGTGATATATTGACATAACCACCAGACACAAGCGAGAAATCTATTGTCGTGATGGGATTGAATGGATTAGGGTAGTTCTGTTTTAGTTCAAAATGCTCAGGAACACTTGCCTCAGAATCATTGCCTGCAAGAGCATTCGCTGAGTCCACTTCAGCCCGAATCATCATAGCACCCTCAAAATAATTTCCAAAAGGTTCAAATCCTGTACCAATACCAACATCGATAAAACTATTTGTTGAGGGACTGTCAGAGTCCACTCCAACAGGTGGTGTCTGATCGGTCTCCAACCAACCTACATAGAAACTCCCTTCTTCTATGACAACGCCATAACTGGCCAAGGGTACGGGCGTCCAATATCCTCCTGCAAAGGTAGTTGGCAAGTTCTCCACTAGCATGGTTCCGGGTGAGCCACCCTCTCCATCATCATCCCAGACGTTCACAAATCCAACGCCAGATGATGTCCCTACACAGTAAAAACTTGTTCGATAGAGACTAACAGGATAATTGTTCGGTGTGAATTTTACACAAAGAGGGTTCATATTCCCCGCATTGATACTGGTCTCATCTGTACCATCATCATACGCGATCTCGTAGATGGTCTGAGCCTCTGGCATCGCACATGCCGGTCCTGCAGGATTTCCCTCATCCTCACCGTAGACAGCCGTGACCTCATAGCAATATTCATTTCCGTTTTGAACTGTGTTGTCCTCATACTGATTATTCTCAAGGTTGGAGCCGTTGAACATGATATTAAAGTCATCTCCATTGACCGATCGATAGACATTGAACAAAGGGGTTCCCCCACCTTCGGTCGTCACATTTGCAGTAATACCGAATTCGCCATCAGTAAGGCCATACTCTAGCGCAACCTCTGTCCACGGTTGCCAGCCGCCTAGATTGGCCCAGGAGTGCTGCCCTGGAAAATTATCTGAATCTATTCCAACACCAACAGTTGTACTTATCTCAACTGCTAGTAGAAAGTCACCGTTGAAGGCCCAATTAAGATCGAGATCGTTCCACTGATCCTCTTGCAGCGTGATCTGGGTGCTATAGGTCGCCTCATCTTGAGGCACTCCTGCTTGAACAGGAAAACCATAGAGAGTTGTATACCCACTAAACCCTGGGAATCCCCAAATAGAACAAGAATTTGCAGAGACCTGGTCTACACCATATGGCATATCAAAATACTCACCCATCAATGAGGTCCCAGATGACATCATGATCGCATCTTCAAAAGTACCATCAACATATGAAATATCCTCATTGTCATAGCTGCCACCAGCAGGCATTTCCCAGGCTAGAACGACCTGATTATCAAGGCCATATGCTTGCAGATCTTCAACAAGTGGCACATCATTATATGTAATGCTCCACATATGAACATCATCAATAAAAAGACC
>CALCSS010000015.1 GCA_937893835.1 uncultured Fidelibacterota bacterium | reverse complement strand
CATGGCTTTTATTATGGTACAGCAATACATGCCTTAATAAGTGCAATTAAAAGAAAAAAGACCCTTTTGCTTGAGATGGATGTTAAAGGCTCTATGAGTATCAAAAAGTTGTATCCTGATCGAACATTCTCTATTTTTATTATTCCACCAAGCATACAACACCTTAGAGATAGACTCAAAAATCGTGGAACAGATTCAGAAAAAAGAATAGAAATAAGATTAAAGAGATTTCAAGAGGAGATGGAGTTTCAGAAAAAATTTGATTATGTTATGGTTAATGAAGATTTGGAATTAGCAAAAATAGAATTACAAAACACTATTAATAATCTTAAACAAGGAGTAACAAATGGGAATTAAAACAATACCCTTTCGAGATATAGAGGAAAAAGCAGAGAATATGTATGAGGCCGTTTCTGTGATGTCTGGACAGGCAAAACTAGAACTTCAAGAGAGGATAGTTGATAAAGCGATCTTAAGTCATCAAGAAGAAGAACTTGATGTTTTTGATGAGATTGAAGAAATCTCTCCTGAGAATTATGAGGAGCAAGAAAAGGTCACGACAGTTGCAATAGAGAAATTTGTCAATGGTGAAGTGAATTGGAGAAAATAATTTTTCAATTTATCAATGAATGAAAAAAGTGAAATTCAAAAATTCCTAAAACAGCAAAAGACACTTTTTGGAAATGAGTTGTTCTTTAAATCTACAAATACAATCAATGAGGATAAGACTCTATTATCAAATCGTAGGCACTTATCTAGTGATTTAATTCAATTTTGTAACTCAATATGTCTTTGCCAGGAGTGTCCGCTTGCAAGTACACGAAATAATTTTGTTTTTGGAGTTGGAGATCCAAATGCTGACCTTATGTTAATTGGTGAAGCACCAGGAGAAAAAGAAGACCAAAAAGGTGAACCCTTTGTTGGTAAATCAGGTAAACTTCTCGATAAAATATTAAGAGCAATTAATAAGAGTAGAAACGAAGGCGTTTATATTGCAAATGTTTTGAAATGTAGACCCCCTGATAATAGAGATCCACTAGCGTCTGAGGTGGATAAGTGTGAACCATATCTATTAAGGCAGATTAAATTGATAAAACCAAAACTTATTGTTTCTCTCGGAAGGGTTTCAGGAAAAACATTACTTAAAACAGATATACCTTTAAAAGAAATGAGAAGCACTCTTCATGATTATCATGGTATTCCATTAAAGGTTACTTATCACCCAGCAGCATTGTTGAGAAATCCTAATTTCAAAAAAGATGCTTGGGAGGATTTTCAATGGGTTAGAGACTACTTAACAAGATAGAATTTTATGACAAAAGATAATAAACAATTAAACGTCCAACCTCATTCAAATGAGGCTGAATTAGCAGTGCTTGGCTCTATGTTATCTTCCAAAGAAGCAGTGAGTAAATCCATCCAATGGTTACAGCCTGAGCATTTTTATAAAGATGCTCATATGAAAATATTTTCAGCAATGCGAAAATTATTTGATAATGCTGAACCTATTGATACGTTATCAGTTGCGGAATATCTAAAGAAAAATAATGATTTAGATGTAATTGGAGGTATTTATTTTTTAACAGGTTTGGTTGAAATGGTCCCAACTGCAGCACATGTTGAACGATATGCAAAAATTGTTGTAGAAAAAGCCTTGTTAAGAAATCTGATTTCACTTTCTCATAATATAGCAAAAGAAGCATACGATGATAATCAAGATATATCTGATATACTAGAGACTGTTGAACAATCAATGTTTAAGATTACTCAAAACCAGTTGAAGGGTGGATTTAAACAGATTAACCCTGTTATAGTAAGCGCATTAGATGATTTAGAGGAAAAAAGAAACAAGGGTGGTACGGTTACGGGTGTACCATCGGGCTTATTAGACCTAGATGAAAAGACATCAGGATTTCAAAAAGGTGATCTTATCATTATTGCAGGAAGACCTAGTATGGGTAAAACTGCGTTGGCTCTTTCAATGATACGTAATGCAGCTTTAGAGGCAGATGAAGGAGTTGGAATGTTTAGTTTAGAGATGGGTAATCAACAACTAGCAATGAGATTACTCTGTGCAGAAGCAAGAGTGAATATGCATTTTGTAAGAACAGGCAAACTTCCTTCTAAATTATGGAAAAATTTAGGAATTGCAGCAGGAGATTTAGAAGAAGCTCCAATTTATCTTGATGATACTCCTGCTATAACAGTTCGTGAGTTGAGAGCTAAGGCTAGGCGGCTAGTAGCAGAAAAACAGATAAGTATGATTGTGGTTGATTATCTTCAATTAATGCAAGGACCAAGAGGTGTAGAAAACCGTCAACAGGAAATTTCTGTTATCTCAAGATCATTAAAAGCTCTTGCCAAAGAAATAGATGTCCCAGTTGTTGCGCTCTCCCAGTTATCAAGAGCGGTAGAACAAAGACAAGATCGTCAACCTCAATTGTCAGACTTACGTGAAAGTGGTGCCATTGAACAAGATGCAGATGTCGTTATCTTTCTTTACCGACCTTGGGTATATAGTCAGGAAGATGAAGATGAGGGTAAAGCAAAGATTATTATTGCAAAACAACGTAATGGGCCAACGGGAAGTATTGATGCTACTTTCATTAGCCAATATGCAAGATTTGAAAATCTATCTAAGGAAGAAACTCCATTTTAATGGAAAATCCATTAACAAAACTTGTTCCTCAACTATTTGGAGAGTATCCTAAATCTTTTATTAAACTAGTAGAAAATATTTCTTTATCACCTGATCAAAATTCTGATGAGGTAACAGCAATACTCTGGAAGGCCTATGAATTTGGTGATAGATGCCATAATGGTCAAAAAAGACTATCTGGCCAACCTTATTTTTCTCACTGTATTGCAGTAGCAAATACCTTGGCCAGTTGGAAAATGGATACAACAACGATTATGGCAGGTTTATTACATGATACAATTGAGGATACAGAGACAACCCTAGATGAAATCACTGATATCTTTGGTGATGATCTTGGCAATCTTGTAGATGGTCTTACTAAAATAAGTGAAATAACATACTCGTCTAGGAAAGAAAAACAGGCGGGTAATTTTATGAAAATGCTACTGTCAGTTGCGCAGGATTTGAGGGTTATTATCATAAAATTTGCAGATCGTCTTCATAATATGGAAACAATCATGCATATGCCTCAAATCAAGCGACATAGAATTGCGATAGAAACTCGAGATATTTATGTCCCTCTTGCTCACCGCTTGGGTATGTCATCTGTAAAATCACAATTGGAAGATTTGGTCTTTAGTGTGTTAAATCCTTCAGGTTACAAAGAAATTGAATCTAAAATAAAATCTAGTGAAAGGCAGAGGCATAAATTCATTAATAAAGTGATAAAACCTGTAGAAGAAGAATTAAATAAATATGAAATATTCCCATTGGTATATGGTCGAGCAAAGTCTTACGCTTCGATTTATGGAAAAATGATGAATAGGAATAAGGCGTTCAATGAGATTTACGATCTATATGCAATTCGTATTATTGTAGAAAAGATTGAAAACTGTTATTTGGCTCTTGGAATAGTCCACAACATATACTTACCAGTACAAGATAGGTTTAAAGATTTTATTGCAACTCCAAAATCAAATGGCTATCAATCTGTCCATACTACAGTCATAGGGCCAAATGGCCAAAAGATTGAAATTCAAATTCGTACAAATGATATGGAAGAAACTGCGGAAATTGGAGTTGCCGCTCATTGGATTTATAAAGATAGTCGACCAACAGGAATAGACAATAATGTGAAATGGCTAAGAGAATTATTAGAGATATTGCAGAATGAGTCCACTGACCCAAAGGAATTTATGGATCTATTAAAAATTGATCTTTACAATGAAGAAATTTTTGTTTTTACTCCTGATGGTGACCTTGTCCAGTTGCCGATTGACGCAACGCCTGTTGATTTTGCTTATCAGGTCCATACACAAGTTGGAATGCATTGTATGGGAGCGAAGATAAATCATATTGTAGTTCCCTTAAATACAAAGCTTCAAAATGGTGATATGGTCGAGATTATTACTAGCAAAAAACAAATGCCAAGTTATGGATGGCAAAAATTCATTGTGACCACCAAAGCACGAAATCAAGTTAATCGTCATTTAAAGAAAAGTCATGATGATGAAAGTATAAAATTAGGGATTGAAATCCTTACTAAAACTCTAAGGCGAATGAAATTAAAAGATGATATAGACGAATTTAAGAAAAGTTATAATCGTTTTGGATATGCTGATACAGATGCACTATTAAAGGCGATAGGAACTGGAGTAATTACTGTTAGGGATATGTTTAAAAAGATAAGGCCTAAAGAAGAAATCGAAGATAATAATGAATTAAATGATAATTCAGCTGGTTTTTTTGATTTCTATCGTAATAAATCCAAAGGTATAGTTTTAGATGGAATAGATAACCTTCTAATTAATTTTGGTAAATGTTGTAATCCAATACCTGGAGATGAACTTATTGGTTTTGTAACCAGAGGTAGGGGGGTTACTGTTCACAGAAGCGCGTGCAAAAGTTTGCCATTATTAAATCATGAGTCAGATAGGTTAGTTCCCGTGGATTGGAATGTTAAATCCTCAGACCAGTTTAATGTCCTATTAAAAGTTATAGGTCAAGATTATAAAGGCTGGCTAAAGGATATGTCAGAATGTATTTCAAAACAAAATGTAAATATTGCAAGTGTAGATATTAAGGTCAATGATAGCATTGCTGAGGCAAATTTCATTGTCCAAGTAAATAATAATCGCCAACTAGATAGATTAATGCAAAAGATGACAAAATTAAAATACATTGATTATGTAGAAAGGGTAGGTAGATAATGAAAATCAAAACATATACAAAAAAAGATATTGCCCATGAAATGGCAAAGCGGCAAAATAAAAGTATCAGATCTTCGTTAGTGTTAGTGGATGACCTTTTTAGCATATTAAGAGAATATCTAACGGAAGATAGCCCGTATACAAGAATTGAAATAAGAAATTTCGGGGTATTTGAATCTAAACCCACAAAAGCAAAACCAAGAGCTCGTAATCCAAGAACAAATGAAGAGATATATGTACCTGCTCACAAAAAGACGAGGTTCAAGCCTGGTAAAATTATCAAGGCACAATTGCGTAAGCCAATCTGAGCTGTGGGAAGAATATTGGGCGTAGACTATGGAGATAGTCGCATAGGGTTGGCCATATCTGATTTAAATAAAATTATAGCATCACCATTTCACACTATTCATAATAAAGATTTAGTCTCGTTAGAGAAAAAATTTAAAAGCATAATTCTAGAAAATGATATTGAATGTATCGTGCTAGGGCTTCCAATCAGTATGTCAGGTAACGAGACACAGCAGACAGTAAAAGTTAGAAAATTTTCAAAATTTCTAGAATCCTTTGGTATTTCTATACATTTGCAAGATGAGAGATTATCTTCTTTAAGTGCAAAAAAATCATTAATTGAGCAGAAAGTAAAGACTGGTCACAATAAACATTTAATTGATTCAACGGCTGCTGCAATCTTTTTACAACAATTTTTGGATTCTCATTCCTATAAATGAATAGCTTTTTTTTAAAAAGGTCTCCTTGGCAACTAGCAATTATTTCAGGATTATTAGTTGGTATAAGTTATCACCCCATTCATTTAGGTATTCTAGCATATATAGGTTTTTTACCAATATTTTATTCATGGTTTGCTAATGGGCCAAAAACCAACTTTCTATCAGGTTTCGTTTTTGGAATAATTTATAATTTTATCTCAAATTATTGGATGGCCACCAATTCGGGTGCTGAATTTATCGTTGTTTTATTTTCTCTCATAAGTGCGGCTATCTATCTATCGATATTTTGGGCAGTGGCAGGTTTGATTGTGGGTTCAATCAAGCATCATTTAAACCGTTTATTGATGATGCCATTTCTGATTGTCTCTCTCGAATGGATCAGAAGTTTTGGCCCTTTAGGATTTACATGGGGAAATCTAGCTCTAACTCAAATGGATATATTACCTATACTTCAGCACATAGAATACGCAGGTACTTATATTGTAGCATTTTGGGTAGTAATAATTAATGTAACACTTTATTATTATATATTTGTAAATAGGATTTCAAAAGAAAAATTAAGATTAATATTTTTTATTTCGATTGTATTCATTGGCAGCGGATGGATAAAGATTATCCTCGAATCAAAACATGATAATAAAGAGCAACTAAGCATAGCAGTAATACAACCTAATTTAAATCCTAATGAAAAATGGGACATAGCAACTCGAGAATTAACATTGAATATAATGGATTCTTTACATCGTAAGGCAATTGACCTTGATCCTGATTTTATTTTATTTCCAGAAACGGCATTGCCTACCTATTTGAGAATCAATAATATAATAAGACAGCGATTACAGTCAATTGTCAACCAATCAAATATTCCTATTCTCATTGGTACCGTGGATAGGAGAATCGATTCTAATGGACAGCGGTTGTATTATAATAGTTCTATGTATATCCAACCAAATCAAGATTATGTGATGTATGACAAAATTCATCTAGTACCATTTGCTGAGTATGACCTAATGCCTTATCTGTTACATCCTCTTGGCGAACTTAATTTAAATATAGATAGAGGAATGTTTATGGGCGGTGATGACTATACAACCTTCAAGTTTGGTAATATTAAGTTTTCAAACCTGATCTGCTACGAATCTAGTTTGCCACGTTATGCACGTAGATTTGTGAATAAGGGAGCGGCAATACTAATGATTCAGGCAAATGATGGATGGTTAGGAAATTCTGCAGGACCATACCAACACTTTGAGCATGCTAGATTGAGAGCAATAGAGAATCGTATACCAGTTGTAAGGTCTGGGAACACTGGTATCTCAGGTGTCATTCTACCTAATGGTAAAGTGAAGAGAAAAATTCCTCTTGGAGAGCAAGTCGTATTCAAAGAAAATATAGCATTGGAAAAATCAGGAACTTTTTATACAAAATACGGTGATGTATTTGCATCACTTT
>CALCSS010000014.1 GCA_937893835.1 uncultured Fidelibacterota bacterium | reverse complement strand
GTTCTACAGACACGGTAACAACACCCGTTTCACGAACAACCTATTTGTCAATACTGTTTCCACAGGTCAGACCCATAATTCACATGGACAAGGTCCAACACTGAACTGGGCTGGTGGACATGGTAAGATGGCTACCCTCCATCAAGGCGAGTGTACTGATAGTACACTTCTTGCAAGAGGATGGTGCTGGGACAATAACAATAGAAACATCCACTACAACAACAACGCCTTCTTTGATACAGAGGAGTTGACGACCATGTTTGCAATGGATCCTTGGTGTTGGGATGTTACAGACACCAATGATGTTACGACAACCTACTGTGATACAATGATCGCTGACCAAAGTCGCTGGATGGATGACTCTACTCAATATCAGATTGATAACAATGGAGTCTCAGAGGCAGACAACCTGCACGCAACAGACCTTGGTTTCAACCTAGAGTCAATCTATATCCAAACACAGGTCAATAGGACCATGGATTGGTTAGATAACAAGGTACATGATGATCATCCAGACGGATGGTGGTTACACCAGAATGATGGTGATTGGAATGTTGTTGAATGGCCATTACCAATGACCTTCAGCTACAGCGAAGCATCTGGAGCTGCCACACATTGTACACATGGCGGTCCAGTAGGTTCAACCCATCATATGACTCACGCAGAGCTAGGAGTAGATGAGAACACAACAACCGTTCCAGCTACTTTCGCTCTCAGTCAGAACTACCCTAACCCTTTCAACCCAACAACAGAGATCAGTTTTACAATGGATAAAGCATCCGATGTCAACCTGACGATCTTTAACATGCTTGGGCAAAAGGTAAGAGTACTAGAGAACGCATCACTTGATGCAGGTACTCATTCTTACACTTGGAATGGTCAAGATGAACTTGGTCAATCAGTGTCTACAGGCGTATATCTCTATACACTATCTGATGGTACTCAAACGATCAGTAAGAAGATGGCGCTAATGAAATAAATATAACGGATAACTTTCGTTATGATCTTAGGGGGCAGTTGAATTTTTCACTGCCCCCTATTTTTTTTTGTTATTCATATTTTGTAATTTTATCAAAATGGATTTCCTAAATTAAAAATGAGAAAATTTTATAATACTCTACCCCTCTTATTGATCTCCCTATTCATTTCTTGTTCAAATGATATGAACAAGGAGAAAAAAAATTCAAAGGAAAGCTCTATCAGGACCACTCAAAGAAATCTTGATCTGAGAAATCCTCAAGGCGCAGACTACGATGCATGCGATTGCAATAAAAGATCACAAAAGATCATTGATAAGACCATCGCCTTCAGATTAAAATTTGAAAGCATGGATGAACTAAAGCAAGATCAGGAATCAAAGAAGCAGGTGCGAAAATTCGCAAAGGAGTATATTGAACTAGTAAAAAAATGCTTTGAGATAAATAATGCACGACTAATGCTTGACAGTGAATGCAATAACCTTAAACTACTAGAGGCCAAAAAAGACTCACTCTATAGATTAGGAATCCAAATCGATCAGGGAGAAACAATCAGATTATGAAACATCAATCCTTAAAAAAATATCTATTTTTGTCATTTCTCACACTTGGGGTGGCCTTTTCCCAGACAGCAACTATAAGGGGTATTGTCAAAGACAGTGGCAATAAAGACCCATTGGTCGGGGCCAATGTTTATATCACAGGTACAAGTCTAGGTACAGCCTCGTCAGATGAAGGTAAATATATGATCTCAAATGTAAGCCCAGGTACATACATGCTCAAGGCATCATACATTGGCTATGAGTCAAAAGAGATGGAGATCACTGTCTTGGCAGGGGATGATTTTGAACAAGACTTTGAATTGGACTATGCTACGATCGAGGGAAAGACCATTGAGGTGACCGCGCAGGCACGAGGCCAAATGGATGCCATCAACAAACAACTAAAGGCAAAGTCAATAAAGAACATCATCTCCTCTGATAGGATACAAGAGCTACCAGATGCCAACGCTGCTGAGGCCGTCGCTAGGGTCCCTGGAGTATCGATAAGACGGGAAGGAGGCGAAGGAAACAAGGTGGTGATCCGTGGTCTATCTCCAAAATATAATAAGATAACCGTCAATGGTACCAATCTGGCATCCACCGATGCAGATGACCGCAGTACCGACCTTAGCATGATCTCACAATATATGCTGGAAGGGATCGAGGTCACCAAGGCCGGGACCCCTGATCAGGAAGCAGATGTTCTTGGTGGGACTGTCAATTTCAAGTTAAAGAAGGCACCCTCAGGATTACATGGGAATCTGGTCACGCAAGGAATGTATGGTAGTCTAAAAGAAACTCAAGACGATTACAAATTTGTCTTTGACGTTAGTAATCGATTCTTGAATGATAGACTAGGCCTACTGGCTCAAATGGATCTAGAAAACAGAAATCGAAGTTCGCATAACCTCAACGCAGGATACACCAACACTCCGGCCGATCTAGATACGATCAACCCACTTACCTTGGCCACTCTAACGCTTACAGATGTTTCCAGAAAAAATGATAGAAACAACAACCTCTTTGTGGTCGACTACAATATACCTAATGGTAACATTAGTTATAGTGGGCTACATAGTTCCATCAAAAAGGATATCATTACCTATGCAAATGGGTACCCACTTCAGACACCTGATGGGCAGAGAAACTTCAATACAGGAGAACTATCCAACACCATAAACGTTACATCAGAGACCTGGAAATATGAGCAAAACCTGACCCCTGATCTCAAAGTTGACATATTCAAAAGTTTCTCAAGATCTACAAATGGTGATACGAACAAGGTCTTTAATTTTAGAGAGTCTGGTGCATACACTGAGAATGTGGGCAACAAGAGTGTGGACAACATTCAAAACTTTACGGTCAATGATACCAATGGAACCTGGTTTGACCGATATGATTATAATGAATACAAGACCAAGGAAACGGAACGTGCGTATGGTGCAAATATGGAATTTGACCTTAAAGTTAGCGACCAACTATCTGGTAAGATCAAGTTCGGTTTCAAGATAAGAGATAAGTCCAGACAGCATGACAGAGACTACGAGTATGGAGCATTTACCTATGTGGCACATGTTGGAAAACGTGACTCCACATATCAACATTTTGATTGGCTTAGTAGTGTCCCTTTGGGAACGATATATGCACCATATTACCCATTCATGGACAACGACTATGATGATGAAGGGTTTTTAGATGGCAAGTATACTCTTGGGCCATTTGCCGACCTTGACAAGATGAATCAACTGTTTTCATTCTTTAAGAAGAATTGGGGATGGGCTCCATATCATGAGTTCATCATGCATCATTTTCACAAGACACAATCAATGATCTATGATTATTCTGGAACTGAGACATACAATGCTAAATATGTCATGAGCGATCTTAACATTGGCACAAAACTCAATCTGGTGACTGGGGTCAGGTTCGAAGAGAACAGAACAAAATATACCTCATACCATGGACAACAAACGACATTGCCACACTACAACTCCATGGGCTCTGACACCGTGTCAAATCATATCAGGACAAACTCATACTCCCTGCCTGCGCTATTCGTTAAATACCAACCTCTTGATTGGCTCATACTAAGATACGCAAGTACAAATACATTGACCCGTCCTAATTACTCTGACATCATCCCATTGTACAACATCAATGGCGCGGGAAGAGCAGTAGAATATCGTAATCCATTCCTAGAACCAGGACTTTCTGAGAACAATGACTATGTGGTCTCATTCAACAATAAACATCTAGGTCTACTGAGTTTCAGTTATTTCACAAAGAAGATCGAGGGATTGATCTTTAGTAGTGGTCAGAGATACATTACTGACGCAAGCCTGTATGGCTTGCCTGGTTTCACTGAGACATATAGGATCAATAATTACAAGGCCAATAATCCCTATGAGGTCACTTTAGATGGATTTGAGATCGACTATCAGACCAGATTCTGGTATCTACCAAAGTTATTGAGAGGATTGGTCTTCAATGCAAATTACACTAGAACAAGCTCAGATGTCAAATACCCAAGAACGGTCATCGAGACAAAGGTGATATTTGATCCATCCTTTCAGGTCATTACTCAAAATCTAGACAGTCTATATGTGGATCGTCTACTGGACCAACCTAGAGATATTATTAACCTTTCGCTTGGCTATGATTACAAGGGATTCTCTGGGCGCTTATCCATGAACTATATATCCAATGTATTCTCAACAACCAACTTTTGGCCTGGGCTAAGGGAAGATACAGACGCCTATAGAAGATATGACCTCTCAATGAAACAAAAATTACCGGTCAAAGGATTAGAATTGTATCTGAATATCAGTAACCTCACAGAGGCCGTAGACATCACCAGGCTAAGAGGATATAATCCATATGATAAAAACTTTGATGATTCCATCTATGAAGAAATTCTAGATCCCGCATTATTTTCTTATTATGACCCAGATGGTGGAGAAAATGGAGAGGGAGCACGAGTAGGTCTGAATCCTGACATTGCTGAGTTACTCAGTAGAGTGCCCAGAGACCAAAGGGCAAAGAGCCAAGAGCAACACTATGGTAGCACCATTGACCTTGGATTTAGATTTGCATTCTAGATCGAACTAGGCAACCATCAAATTTATATAGCACGACATACTTAGGACATTGTTCGATCTTTCAACCAGGAGATTGATCATCATTGCAGTTACAATTCTTATAGGTGGCTGCGACGATGGAAGTAAACTTTACCCTGACCCCAATACCAAGATCAAGGACCAATTGGAATGGCAGAGGACCTT
Organism: uncultured Fidelibacterota bacterium; assembly: GCA_937893835.1. Taxonomy (GTDB): domain Bacteria; phylum Fidelibacterota; class Marinisomatia; order Marinisomatales; family UBA1611; genus NZWG01. The sequence goes on along the minus strand of CALCSS010000014.1, from coordinate 13,023 downwards.
CTATTTCAACAGGATCGAAGAATTCAAGAAAAGACCAATAGGTAAGGATAAGATCGTCTTTTTAGGCAATAGTATCACCAAAGGTGGGGGTGACTGGGGAAAGAGATTAAATGCTAAAAATATTGTCAATCGAGGCATATCTGGGGACTATACTGATGGCATCTTGAATAGATTGGAAGAGATAATCCACTACCAGCCAAGGGCAGTATTTCTCATGGCCGGCATCAACGAGTACTGGAGCGACAACAGTGATCGACCCTATATAACTCCTAGGCACGTTGCAGAGAACATCATCAAGATCTGTAGGAGGATCAAAGAAAAAAGTCCCGTGACAGAGATCTTTATTCAGACGATCCTTCCCGTCAACAATCAACAATATCTTGATGTGAAGAAGGTGGATTATAATTTTCTCCTATCTGAATATGGTCCTACAGTGAATGAACAGGTAATACAGACCAATTCGATCTTAATGAGAAATGAAGAGTTCACGGTGATAGACCTACACAAACTATTTTTAAATGATGAATCGATCCTAGATACGACCCTGAGCAGTGATGGTATTCATATCAATGAAAAAGGTTATCAAGTTTGGGTCAACGAGATAAGGTCATTTGTTCACAGATTGAATCATCAAGCCATTTGAAGAGATCCTATACTAACATTGATCTTTAAAATACAAACTGGATCACCCAGTCTGAACGAAGGTCACAATTATTTAATAAGGACCATTTTTTTTGTAACTCTATTCCCATCAGACTCTAGAGCATATACATACACACCAGAGGAAAAGGAACTCGCATTCCAATCAAGGTCATATGTGCCTGTATCCATGACCTGACTGGTCAATGTCTCTACTTTCTTCCCTCTTAGATCATATATATTCAATTCAACATAGGCCTTACTTGCCAATTCAAAAGGAATGTTCACATTGGGATTAAATGGATTTGGATATGCAAGATAAAGTTTGTGATCAAGTGGAGTGACCATTTCTTCATCTAGCTCAAGACCAGATTGAATATTCAAGGGGGCACCGATCTCATAGGAGATCTCAGAACCAAAATATCCAGATACATGCAGATCAGAGAGTGAAACATGACCAGACGCCTGTCCGAGGACTCCCAGATTCCAAGGAATTTGGGTCAATAGCCCTTCACCTCCTGGAATCGGGTTACCTGTCCCCTGAGCCATTCCTATGACCAGGCCAGAATCATTTACCGCAATAACCCATCCAAATTCTTCAGCACGTCCACCCTGCCCATTTTCAAAGGTTAACTGATCCAGATCAATTCCTTCGATCCCATCCAATGATATGTTAAACTGAATGCCATGAACAGGGGCATAGTTTTCCAAATATATGTTTAGCGCACCAGTCTGAGGATCTTGATCACTGATCATAAAGTATGTATCTGCATTGGTGTGATATGAATCTGTATGAATGATCATATGAGATCCAATAAAATAATAAGGTTCAGTATGGCCAGAGTTATTATAGTCACATAATGAACAGGTGACACCATTGGTACACGATGGATTATTTGGTGAACATTGGTTGAAATAATCTTCCAAGACATAATCAAATTTTATAGTATCACCAACGAGGACATGCCCCAGAAGATCGAAATCCTGTGGCGTGACCTTATCCCCAGGACAAAATCCTGCACGATCGTATTGCCAAGAGCCATTCTGTGGTGAACATTGATTGTCCTCACAGTCAGCTCTCCAAAAATTATGCACATATGCCTGGTCACCATTTAAAAGGATGTCATGAAGTTTCAATGAGAATTCTGCAGCATTATCTGTATTGCCCTGTCCGTGCCCTGTAGTGATCATACGAAGATATGCATCATCCGCATCAATGGGGATATATTCAGTGACCGGAGAGATCTGAACGGGATTGGTCGTATCTCCGTAGACGACATAATCATAGTTCCAAATGTTCCTGACCACTGTGAATGGATTCTCAGGAACTCCAGATATGAGATCAAATGTAATGGTCACCAACCAGCCTGGCTGGACCCAGGTGTCAATATAAGAATGTAGTGTCACCTCTGACTTTAGCAAGGAACGATAGTCTGTCACATCAAAGGACCAACCACATTCAACGCCATAGGGTGTGACATATCTGCCGATCTCATACCAGTCTCCAAGATGATCGATGGATATTCTTGCTTTTCTATCCCATGGATCACACCCACCACCAGGGCATTCCAATATTACATTCATGAAAATTTCAGAATAATTTGAATTTGATTCAGGGAATTGAATCGTATCAATGATGCTGCGATTATTGCCGAGACTTCCAAATGATTGATGAACAGCATCAAATGCAACAATGGTAGTGTCTCCAAAAAGAGGAGTATTACAGATCAATATAATAAATAAAAACTTTCTCATATCATCATTTTAGATAAAGTATTTTCGAATATTGGAAATTTTTTTCATCTTGTATCCTAATAAAATAGACTCCCGAGGAAAGACTCTTTGGCTCCCAATAGAATTGTTGTTCTCCTATCATGAATTGACCATTTTTTATAGACTGGACATACTTCCCCCTGACATCAAAAAGTGATACTTCTATATTCCCTGACCTATTGACCTTGAAGGAGATATTGCAACCCGGATTAAATGGATTGGGTAAGGTCTTCAGCATAAAGGAATTTGGAACATTGACCATCTTAGCATCAACAGAACTCTCTCTCCAACCCGCGAGTTTGATATTCTCAACTGATTCAGGATCTTCAATGATAAAAGAGAAATCATCAGGCAAGGATGATCCATCCATGCCGTAGGCTACTATCTGCCTACCACTTCTATCATAGCTCCACCCTGCTGGGAGAGGCAGATCAATGTCTATGTTTTGACCTGATAGCGTGATCTGAAATCCCGCAACATCACCATCTGATAAAATAGTTATCATATTTTCAGATATATGGTATTCCCCAGTTGAGATCTCCATTCTAGAGCCTACGTCAATTTCCAATATCCATTCAAAGAGCAATACTATGTCCTCAATATCTATCACTCCATCTTGATTGGTATCACATGAGCTTAATTGTAATTCTGTCCCCTGCTCATGGTCAAGCATGATCGCAACAAGCATGACCGCATCATAGATATTTAATAATTCATCAAAATTGATATCACCCATCAATGCGGACAAGGTGTATCCATCCGCCCATGAAGGGCCACCCATTAAAAGACCGTGATGCCCATTTCCTGTCTGATCATATAATGTGTCTCCACTCCCTTCATTGAAAGTAAAATAGGTGACCAGTCCATTCTCCTCACCAGATAGAGTGGTATCCATATCGGAGACAATATCATCTTGCTCTCTAACCATGTCCCATATTCTGACCTCATCGATCCTCCCATCAAAGTACCTAGAGCCATAGTCTGAACCAATTCGAATAGAATTATTGTTGGCAGTAACATTCAGAGGACTCCCAGAAAGAGACTGTTCAACTCCATTGATGTATAGCCTACGCTCACCCTCATCATTGACTGCTGCGACATGGTACCATTGGTTGGCGCTTAAAAGACCAGTGCTGGTAACGACCTCATCAAATCCCAATCCATTATAGGGTGCTTGGTTAGTCATTCTAAGTAAATAACCATTTGCTGCATTGGTCTGGTACTTTGATATGATTCCCGCTAGCCAGGAAAATGTCTCTGGGAAGATCCACGCCTCTAGAGTATAGTTCTCAGTAAGATCAAGCTGAGAGTGATCTGGAATGCGTACGTAATCATTGTTCCCATCAAAATTGATCGAATGGTCCTGCCCATTCAAACAATACACTGTACAGATCAAGAGAATGATTACTTTTCTGATCAATTTCATTGATTGGATTATATTATCATACATTTCATAATAATTAACTTAAGAAATATAATTTTATCCAATTGGTAAATAATTTCTATGATCTAGCAAATGACAAATAGCTTTTTGTAACTTTACTAGATCAAATGATTGAATGGGCCAAACAACATAGATCGAAACAACTACTGTTTTTAGTTCTTGCAGGGTATTTCCTCTTTGGTATTCATTATTTTTCTCCCAACTCTGGTGGGTTTGGCCTTTACCTTCCTTTCAATATTGTAGGCTGGATCTTCATAGCACTAATTATTGGTCTAGGTTGTTGGAGGATATATCATACTGGAGAAGTTCAACTAACTCGTCCTTTTTCTTATTCTCTATTGGCTTTCATTCTATTGTGTCTACCTCTTTTCTATCCAAATAATCATCTATCTGGTTGGACGCATCATCGTATTCTTGGTCTTCTTGGAGGCCTATTGTTCTATCTATCACTTTTGCAATTCAAATTATCTAAACAAGAACGATATTATTTATTTTACCTTATTCTTTGTGGAGTGCTGATCGAGTCTATTCTAGGATTTTCACAATATTATTTATTTTCACATGATAACTGGATGGGATATGATATAAAATCAAATTTCCCATCTGGAATCTTTCAACAGAAAAATGTAATGGCAATATTTATGGTCACGGGATGTGCTATTAGCCTCTTCTTAATAAACAATGACCAAGAATCTATTCATTCCCATATAAAATTATTCTTGCTAATGAGTATCCCCTTTTTCGCTTCATTGTTAATAGCGGCAATTAAATCCAAAGCATCCTTCCTTGGTTATCTATTATTTTTGTTATCAGCCATTTTTACAACTGACATAAAACAAAGGAAAATCCAATTATGGATAACACTGTCAATGATAGGATTTTTCTTGGGTTTTCTTAGACCAATCTCTTTAGAAAGGAACTTTCCAGAGAGGTCACTAAAAGCATCAATGGAATCAAATTCAGCTAGAATAATATTCTATAAAAATTCTTTTAACTTATTTTTAGATAACCCATTGCTTGGTAATGGATACGGTAGCTTCAGAAGAAAATATAGAGAGATCGATGCACTAAGATTATCAAATGATCCAGACTCGAATGTAAAAGATTTTTCTGAAATATTGGATCATCCCCATAATGAGATTCTATTATGGGCAGCAGAGGGTGGAGTCTTGCCTGTTATTGGTCTTCTAATCATCGCTGGATCATATATGATAATGATCTTTCGAATAAAACTGAAAAGATCATTATCATATCTTTCTCTGGCACTGCCTATACTATTGAGCACACAAGTATCCTTGCCATTCTCTCAATCGTTGACACATTGGATCACTTTCTTATCTATTATATATCTTACGGATATAGAAATGGGAAAATCATTCAATTACAATTTAATATTTCATAGACTGGCTATTATTCCAGGAATAATTATTCCTTTGATCGTAACAATCTATATGATGCAAACTCTGCAGACAGCAAAGATATTCCACCAGTATGAGACCACAGGACTCCGTGATCATAATTTATTATTTAAAGCAAAAAGGCCAGAAGCATGGAAAATGAAATACGAAAATTATAAATTAAAAGCACTTTTTGATCATGGCATGAGAACAAGCGATAAAGCCACTCTTCAATTATTTTTAGATGAGAGTGAACAGTTCCTACAATTCGCTCCATTTATTCATCTTTATAAAAGTATGGAAACGGCCCTCCTTGCCATCGGGGAGATTGATAAAGCCAATGCAATACGAAAAAGAGCGGAGTATATGTATCCTACCCAATATGCATTGATCTATGGTGATGGCCAATAGCCTAGAATCTATTTTTTAAAAAAATGAATAATATTAAACCAGGAGCATTAGCAAAGATCGTCTTCGGGATCTATGTGCTTTTTGCAATCCATTTGCCAATACCACATATTGGTGGAACAGGACTCTATCTTCCCTTCAACATCATGGCCTGGATCTTTATCTCTTTGATCATTGGTCTTGGGGCATACCAAATATTCATATCCAAACAATTTCATTTTAGTCAATTCAATATGTATTCATGGATTGGTCTTGCTTTGATGCTAATACCATTCACCTACCAAAATAATGCATATTCCAATTTTGCAACAATGAGGGTACTTGGACTAGGCTCTGGTATTTTATTAATGCTCGCCTATCAACAATTTCAATTTGATAGGGAAGATCTATTCAATTTCCTTTATATGATCATCGGCTGTGTTCTGATTCAAACTCTATTCAAGTTGATCGAACAATTCATTCCCAATTCTAATTTGATAGGTATCTTGCCTATCATCCATTTTGGTCCTATGGTGCAAAAGAATATCTTTGCAACCTATATATGTACCGGTGCTACTATCAGTCTTGTTCTAGTATTGATAGATGACAGACTACCTGATCATAGATGGAAGCAGGCCTTGGTCTATTCAGTTCCACTAATTGGATTGACACAATTTTATCCCTTACAGTCTAGGACGGGGTATCTTTCACTGTTACTGGGTATTGGATTTATTTTATTGATCAGTTTTAGATCGATCAAAAGAATCTGGCCATGGTTGGCCATGGCATTTATCGGGCTCATGGTCGGGTTCATTGATCGTGAAGCAATTCGATCAGAAGAGGCGATTGAATATTCTGGAAATTCAAGAAAGACCACTTATTTACTTACCTATGAATTGATAAGGGAGAATCCAATATTTGGTGTTGGATATGGTGGCTTCTTACCTGCCTTTAGAGAACATTATGCTGAACGAAAAAAATCTGATTCATCTATTCCGTTCATAGGCAATAACAATATGGACCACCCTCACAATGAGATCTTGTTCTGGACAGTGGAAGGTGGGATATTACCATTGATCGGGATATTGATCATCGCAGGTAGTTTCTTGAGCATGGTCTGGAAGGCAAAAAAGAAAAAAGCTTGGTTGATGCTAGGAATGCTGATCCCGATAATAGTACACACTCAACTAGAACTTCCATTTTATATCTCAGTAATACATTGGTTTACTTTCATATACCTCACACATATGATAGATGAGGAATGTGGGAAAAATTATGAATTGGCAATCTCCTATTCTTACGTTTTCAGAGGTCTATCAATGATCATTCCAATGGTTGTTCTCATTTATATGATAACGACCTTACAGACAGCAATGTTGATCACCAAATTTGAGCGTACGGGACACAGAGATCCATCTATTTTAGTTTCTATAACCAACCCACATGCATGGCAGAAAAAGTATGAGACATTGATAATGAAACTAAACCTAATAATTGCAAAACAAACAAAAGATGAGGAAAAATTAATTGACTATATAGAATGGGCTGAGAAGTACGTTCAGCACTCTCCGTATCTTTTCATTTATTATGACCTTGCAACTGCCTATGAGTCACTGAATAAAAGAAAAAAGGCATGGGAGATATATCGGCATGCGCAATACCTCTATCCTGGGGCAAAATGGCGTGAGGAACAATAAAAATCAGAAATTTTATTAATATGTAACAATTTTATACAATATGACCCAAAAAGTGTGTAACAATACAATACAATACGGTGCGATTATAATTAACCTCATCTAAGTTTTTTTATTATCGATAAATTGACTAGCTTTGGTATGATATTTGCAAATTATGTATGAAATTATAATCTGAAACCGCTCGGAAAGTAAAAAATGAGGAAAAACAAATATCTATTAGTAGCAATACTATCATTCTATCAGATATTTTCTGCTGAGAATGATCTTCTGAGCGATCAACAACCTGATGATGGTATTCCATCTGACTATGTACCCACATTCCAAATTTCCGAATTAGAAATGGAATCTCAGGAGCATACAAATATCTCAATCGCAACAGACGATGGTATCTCTGTCCAGATGAGCAGCCTTGATGGTGGACAATCATATACATTCACAAATTGTGGTACAACAGGAGCTCAAGGACCCACACAAACTTCCATCAATAATGCTTACTCAGGAACGAGCTTGGCAAATAGTGTCACGTCTCTTTCTGGAATGCAAAAATGGATTGTCCCATATACCGGTGATTATCATTTTGAGGTGAAGGGCGCAATGGGCGGTAGTCAAAACTCAACCTATCGTGGTGGCTATGGTGCAGTGATCAGCGGAGCCATTGAACTTCAACAAGGTCAAACACTCATTATTTCAGTTGGACAAAAAGGTTCAAATGATGGAGACAGTCCCGGTGGTGGTGGTGCAACCGCTGTCGCAATAGGCACACACTATAACAACGCAACACCACTATTCGTAGCTGGAGGCGGAGGCGGGAGATCTTCACATGGTACTGTTAACTATGCTGCAATAAATGGACAATCGGGAAATAATGGTGGGTCTTGCTCTGGCTATGGTTCTCCTGGATCAAACGGTAACGGTGCAGGCTACGGAGGTACTTCAAACAACTCTGGAAGTGGAGCTGGTTTTTATACAGGCCCCGATAATAGCACAAGTACGTCCGGGTCTTATGCTCGAGGATTTAGGCAAGGCTTTAGAGGCTCGACCATGGCCGGGCCTTATGGTGGATTTGGTGGCGGTGGCGCTGGATCAAATAGTAATAATGATTGGGACAAAGGTGGTGCTGGAGGATGGTCTGGTGGAGCTCAAGCGTTTGATGCTGGCCAGGGCGGTGGCGGTGGCTCTTATGTCTTATCATCAGTATCAAATCAGATCATCTTAGGTGGTAACAGTGCAAACAATGCAGGACATGGTGTAGTAACGATAACAACAAATTCAAACCAAGGCAATTTCGTTCCAGTAGCCGAAGATCAAACAGTAGTTGGAAATGAGGATGAAGAATTTACCATTACCCTGAGTGGTACCGATGAAGATGGTGGAAGTCTCACATATAGTTTAGAATCCAATCCTTCTCACGGTGTAGCAGTTCAAGAATATAAAAGTGCTCTTGATTTTGACGGGGTTAATGATGAGGTCATAATATCTGGCGGTAATTTTATTTCTGGTAATGAACAAAGATCAATCAGTGTATGGGCAGATGGCTCTTCAGGAAATATTGTTTCTCTTGGTCATGGTTGGACATCAAATGCACGTTTTTCAATTCTCATAACGAATCAAAGACGAGTCTTAGTAATAGGTCAATGGAATGATTGGAGTTCAAACTATTATCTTCCAACAGGTCAGATGACTCACCTAGTTCTAACTCACGATGGAAGCACCCTAAAACTTTATGCTGATGGTGTATTACAAGAACAAACTTCTAAAAGTTATAATACCAACGCAAACATGCCAATCATGATAGGTACAAATTGTGATGATAGAAACGATGAGTATTTTAATGGTTCTATCGATGATGTAATAATCACCAGAGATGTTTTAACATCAAATGAAGTGTCAGAAATATATAATGGTAATAACCCAACTATCGATAACATAGTTGCAATGTATGATTTTAATGAAGGTAATGGAAATTCAACGCTTGATATTAGCGGAAATGGTAATGATGGTAGCGTTAATGGCGCAAGTTGGATTACTCAAGGATCTTCAAATATAATAACTTATAATCCCAATCCTAATTATCATGGCTCTGACAGTTTCACTTTTTCAGTATCAGATGGAATCGATGTTTCAAATCAAAATGCTACCGTACATCTCAATATTTTACCGGTTAATGATTATCCTACTATAAACAGTACTCCCGTATTGGATATAGTAGAAGGACATTCTTATGAATATGCAATATCACTTCATGATATAGATGGCGACCAACTTAGTTTAACAGCACCTACTAAACCAAACTGGTTAGATCTGACAGCTCAATATTCCTATTCATTAGATTTCGATGGTAGCAATGATTACGTTAGTGTTAATGATCATATGATATCGACAAACGAACTAACTTTTGAGACTTGGATATATCCGCATAATGTAAATGGATGGAGAGCTATAAGAAATGAAACAGGCTGGAATGGTGGAGACATTCATTTCCAGATACTGAACAGCAAATTAGAATTTTCATTGCATGGTAATAGTCCAACAGATCAATGGTTTGACCATACCTTTGTAACAAATACTTGGACTCATATAGCGCTTGTATATGATGGCCCAAATAATAGAACGCGTTTATACATAAATGGCATATTTTCAGAAGAAGTCAATTATTCGTCAACTAGAAATGCAGATCTAGGGAATTTTCAAATTGGTAACTGGGCAAATTCTCGTCCATTCGATGGGTTAATAACTGATTTTAGAATTTGGAATGGAATCAGAACAGAGTCTGAAATACAAGAGAACATGAACTCCCAACTTATTGGTACCGAAGATGGATTGGTCGCATATTATACTTTTGAAGATGGGAATGGGAATATTCTTACAGATCAAACATCGAATAATTATAACGGATCAATAGCTGGTGCCTTATGGACAAATGAATCTGCTTTACCAATTTCAACAGTATTACATGGGACACCAAATTTTTCTGATGGTGGACTACATAATGTTGTATTGACCGCAAATGATGGCAATGGCGGAAGTATTTCCCAAAATTTTGCAATATCTGTTGCTGTGACTCATTTAGAGATCACTGGTGGGTCAGGGTTCCGTATTTTATCAAGCCCTGTATCTGGTGCAATTTTTGGTGATCTGTTAGAAGAATTATGGACTCAAGGATCAGAGGGTTCTGATCATGAAGGTGCAGATCCCAATGTTTGGACCTTTGACAATGGATGGGTTCCCGTATCCGATCTATATAATGATGTCTTGGATGCAGGCGAAGGTTTTGTTATCTATGTCTTCTCGGACACAGACTATGACGGAGACGATGATCTACCTGTCACCATTGGAATCGATGGTACAATTAATGAATCAGAAATAAGTGTAAGTTCTAATTCAAGTCACTGGAACTTGGTAGGCAACCCCTATGGTCTGCATGTTGACATTAATCAAATGCTGTCAGACAATAGTTCTAAATTCAATTCAACTGTTTACAGGATGGATCATACCAATCCAGGTTACAGGACGCATAATGGTGTGGTTGGGAATATTGACGAAGGCCTTATCAAGCCATTTGATGGATTTTGGATACAGGCCGGCCCGAATGGAGATGTATTTGAATTTTCAGAGAATTGCATTAAAAAAGGCCACATTAGTAATAATGGCGGTGGAAGATCTACCACTGATGAGTCAACTGGGAGTGCGGTCTTCACATTCACTAGTGGTGAATTTACTAGCTCTGTATATCTTTCATTCACAGCAAATGGGCATATCAATCTAGACCCCGCAGATGCCAGACGTATCATTCCAATGTCACCAGCAGAACATTTAACAAGTATGGTCCGAGAATCTAGTAAATCACTTTCGATCAATAATCTTCCTTCTGATCTAACCACAGATATTTCATTTGACCTGGATGCAATGTTACTTGCACCTACAGAAGAAGGTTATGAGACACAGTCTGAACAAGTTAACTTGGCCTGGGATATCACAGACCTTCCTGAGGGGATATCCTTGTCACTGATCAATAATATGACTGGACAAACAGTAAATTTATATGGATATCCATCGGCTAATGTTGCTCTTCCTAGTAAGGGAGGCTTCGCATTCCCTGATGAGATAATGGAGACCTATCCCTATGTTGGAGATGCTCAATTTACCCTATCTGTTTATACAGACATTGCTTCCTCTGATAATGAAGAAACGGTCATCCCTGAAGAGATCACTCTTCATAACGCCTATCCAAACCCATTCAATCCTAGCACAATGATCAGTTTTGACATAATGGAGATGGATAAGGTTTCATTGAAGATCTATGACCTTACTGGAAGACAAGTAGCATCTCTGATCAATAGACCCATGGCTCCTGGATATCATCAAATAACGTGGAATCCTGGATTGTTGCCTTCAGGCGTCTATCTTGTGGAACTCACCACTGGTGGAAGATCATTTAACCAAAAAATAACCTACATTAAATAGGGCTATCATGAAAAATAAACTTTTTACAATCATAGCTGCAGTTCTCTATCTTTTCAATACCATACTGGCACAAGACCCTCCACCATTGCCTGATGCGCCTAACCAAGGACCGATCAGCGGTCTTTACATCCTTGCTATAGGTGGAATGATCATTGCTGTAAAAAAATATTTTGACCGCGCTAGATAGGGAGAAAGGCAACCACTTAATAGGCTTTATTTTAAAGGCCTTCTGCTTTTATACCGTATGGCAGATATTGTACGATCTGGTTCTACTGCCTGATGGTAGGCTTGATGAATTTCTCGCTCTATCAGTCGTTTCCAATGCAAAGAATTTCTTAACGATCCTTGGCTGGAATATTTATTCTCTTGACAGGCTATTATATATTGAAGGCTACAAAAGCGTTGAAATATTAAATGGTTGCAATGCTCTTACCTTAATGGCATTATACTCTGGTTTTATCGTTTCTTTTAACGGAACATTTGTTAATAGAGCAAAGTTTCTTCTCATAGGAGTTTTTGCTATCTATGTATTGAATGTAGTACGTATTATGTCATTTAGCATAGCCACTGTATATTTCCAGCATTATTGGAATCTATTTCATGAGTTCAGCCCATTTTTATTCTTTTATCCAATCGTACTTTATCTGTGGTATCAATGGACAATAGTTGGGCAAAACAACCCTACCCCTTCTTACTCAGATCTTTCTTTATCCTGATCGCAGTATCTGTATTAACCTTCACAATTATTAGACAAGTTAGGACTAGGATCAATTCAGATTATATCTATCCTGAATTTGTGCAGATCTCAGAATCATACGATACACAGATAATTTATTCTCCTCGAAGAATAAATATTTTATCCAATGAAAATGATCCACCAAGAGGATTTGGCATTCCATTTGGTGGATATTTCTGGTTACCAGTCACATTATTGTTTATATCACGAGATAAGAAAATCGCCTTCGGATTGATTGGCTATCATTTGTTTCTTTGTATTGGACCGCCTTATATGGCACTACTTCTCATCAAGGGCAATGACTTGGCCGGGACATTTTTACAGGTCAATGAATTGACCTTCATTCTGGTTTTTCTATATTCTTTATTATTAGCTACAAATAACATTTATAATATGATAAAAAATAAAAGGCCCCTATAGAGGGACCTTTCTGCTCCGGAGGAGGGACTCGAACCCCCGACAAAGTGGTTAACAGCCACCTGCTCT
>CALCSS010000013.1 GCA_937893835.1 uncultured Fidelibacterota bacterium | reverse complement strand
TAGAACTAGCATGTGATCAGTATGAAGGTTTCCTTAAACTGATCTATTCCTTTGATCCAGATGTTCACTTCTTACCTAGATCTGATCATTCATCACTTGACTCGATCTATACCCATGATCCTTGCACAATGACCAATGAAGGAGTGATCCTATGTAATATGGGAAAGAAGGAGCGATCTACTGAACCAGATGAGATAGATCATTATTTCAGATCCATCGGTATCCCCATAATAGGCCGCATAGAAGGCTCTGGTAAGCTAGAAGGTGGGGATATTGTATGGATAGATGAACGTACAGTTGCCGTAGGAGAAGGCTATCGATCCAATTCAGAAGGAATAAGACAATTCACTAAGCTATTGGGTGATCATGTGGATGAGGTGATATCTGTTACACTGCCATACTGGACCGGACCAAAGGATTGCTTACATCTAATGAGCAATATCTCACCCATAGACCAACAATTATTTTTAGTGTATTCTAGGTTGCTTCCAGTACCATTCAGAAAATATCTTCTCGGTCGAAATATTCAACTAATTGAAGTTCCTGATGAGGAATATTATTCCATGGGATGTAATGTATTGGCAATGGCAAGACGAAAGGTGATAATGATAAAGGGAAATCCCATCACACAAAAAAGGCTTGAGGATGAGGGCGTGGAGGTCAACACATATAATGGGTCAGAGATATCATTGAAAGGCGCAGGTGGCCCCACTTGTCTGACTCGTCCATTTTTAAGGACTAAAGAATGAGACAGGGCAATCAATTTGACGCTACAACTCAACTAAGGTTGTCACCCTTCTTTGAACGGACCTCTAAATTAAATGAATCTCAAGAATGGCGAAGATGGTCAGGCTACCTATCTGCCACTAACTATGAGCTCAATCATGAAAATGAATATTTTGCCATTCGCACCAAGGCTGCTCTTTTAGACATCACCCCTTTGTATAAATATATCATAGAGGGAAGTGACTCTCAAAGATTTCTAAATAAGTTGGTCACACGAAATATCAATATCTGTAAGGTGAGACAGGTCATGTACACCCCTTGGTGTGATGAGAATGGCAAGGTGATCGATGATGGGACAGTTCAAAGATTATCAGAGAACAAGTTTCGTATAACCAGCGCAGAACCGAATTTAGGATGGTTAGAACACAACTCATTAGGAATGGATCTAACCATAACAGATGATTCCTCTACAACTGCAGCGTTGGCCCTTCAAGGGCCTAATTCTCGTTCAATACTCAATGCAGTGGCCAGTGACTCTCTTGACAAGCTTAAATTCTTTTGGATGATGGATACGAATTTGGGAGATATGCCCGTCTCAATATCAAGAACAGGCTATACAGGGGATCTTGGTTACGAGATATGGATGAATCCCAAAGATGCCCTATCGGTTTGGGACCTACTTATTGAAAAGGGGAAATCATACGGCATCACTCCAACTGGGCTTCAAGCACTTGATATTTCTCGCATAGAAGCAGGGTTGATTTTGCTTGATGTGGATTACATATCATCTAGGCATGCCCTGATCGAATCAAGAAAATCATCTCCATTTGAATTAGGTCTTGGCTGGTCAGTAAAAATGAAAAAGGATGATTTCATTGGGAAAAGAGCACTGGAAAAAGAGTTGAAGGATGGTCCAGAATGGAAATTTGTGGGAATTGAGATTCAATGGGATGAGTTAGAAAAACATTACAGACAGGCCGGACTTGCTCCAGGTCTGCCCTCTACTGCTTGGAGAACCAGTACACCATTATATAATGGTTCCGAGCAGATAGGTTATGCCACCAGTGGTGCATGGTCGCCAATATTGAAACGTTACATTGCACTTGCACATATAAAAACTGAATATTCAAAAGAGGGGACCATGCTTGATTTTGAATTAAAGATAGAACACTTTAGAAAATTAACACCTGCAAAGATAGTCTCAACTCCATTCTTTGACCCTGAAAGGAAACGCTCATGTCCCGCATAGATAGATATGATGCCATAGTCATTGGAGGAGGCCATAACGGACTTACGGCAGCAGCATACCTTGCAAGAGCTGGGAAAAAGGTCTTGGTCTTGGAACGAAGACATGTGCTAGGGGGTGCTGCCGTGACTGAAGAGATCTTTCCCGGATTTAAATTTTCTGTCTGCTCCTATGTGGTGAGCTTAATGAAGCCAAATGTGATGCGGGAATTGATGCTTCCCAAGTTTGGATTGGAATTACTTCCTCTGGAAAGCACATTTACACCATTGGATGATGATTATTTGATGCGAACGGCAGATTGTGATCAAACCTATAGAGAGATCGCACGACATTCTAAAAAGGATGCTGAGGCATATCAACGCTTTGGCCCTCTCATGGGACAAATTGGAATGGCTGTCAGACCCATACTTGAGACCATTGCACCAAACGCACTGAGACCATCACTATCAGATCTCTTTGCAACAAAAAAACTCCTAGATCATTTTAAAACTCTTTCAAAGGAGCAATTTGAATATCTTACAAAACTCATGACAATGAGTTCAGCTGACTTCTTAGACGAATGGTTTGAATTTGGACCATTGAAATCCACTATGTCTGCAAGTGGCATCATTGGGACATTCATGGGACCAAGATCACCGGGTTCTGCATATGTCATGCTACATCACTATATGGGTGATATTGATGGGGCCTTTCGCGCATGGGGATTCCAAAGAGGAGGAACTGGTGAGGTCAGTATGGCCATTGCCAGGTCTGCAGAACATTTTGGGGCCACCATCATGACTGAGGCCTCTGTAGATAACGTCATTGTAAAAAATGGAAGAGCAATAGGTGTTGCACTTGATAATGGAGATGAATATAGATCTGATATGGTCATATCCGGGCTAGACCCCAAATTATCATTTTTGAAGATGGTAGATGAAAAGGAACTCCCATCTGATTTTGTGAGATCGATCAAAAACTTTCGAATAAGGGGTTCTTCAGGGAAAGTTAATCTTGCTCTTGATGGCCTACCTGACTTCACCTGTTTGCCGGGTGAGGGGCATCATCATAGGGGCGCAATCTCTATAAGCCCAAATTTTGATTATTTGGAAAATGCATATGATGATGCTAAATATGGCAACTTTTCTCAAAAACCCTTCATGGACATCATCCTTCCATCTGTTTTAGATCCTGAGATGGCACCTCCGGGTAAACATGTCATGTCCTGCTTTGTTCAATATGCACCCTATGATCTAAAAGGTGGATGGAATGATGATAAGAGAGAGGCTTTTGGTGATGCGGTTGTGAATGCTCTGGCCAGATATGCGCCAAACATAAAGGATATCATATTACATCGTCAGGTGCTTACACCTGCGGACCTTGAGAAAACCTTTGGACTTACAGAGGGTAATATCTTCCATGGAGAATTGACCATTCAACAATTATTCTCATTACGACCTGCAGTAAAATGGGCAGATTATACCACTCCCATTAAAAACTATTTCCAGTGTGGGTCTGGTACGCACCCTGGAGGTGGAATTACTGGGTCTCCTGGTGAAATGGCAGCAAAAAAGATATTGGGCATATATTGATAATGGCAAAATATGACATTATAATAGTCGGAAGTGGCATAAATAGCCTTGTCGCCGCTTCAGTACTTGGAAAAGCAGGCAAGAAGGTTCTGATCCTAGAGGCTAGGGACAAAATTGGAGGACTAGCATCCACCAATGAATTTGCACCTGGTTTTAAATGCAATGTCATCCACGATACAGTGAAGTGGATCGACCCTAGGGTATCCAGAGATCTGCAAATTGAATCTCAGGGTCTAGAGTTCATTGATCTTGATGTGAAACGTATTGCACTTGGTTCCAATAGTAATGAGCATATCCTTTTTCATAAAGACCCATTGACCACCTCTGATTCCATTGCAAAACATTCAAATAAAGATGCTGAGAGATGGATCGACTTTACCAAGCACATTGATAGACTATCCAATTTCTTGGAACAACTTTATCAATTGACTCCCCCCGAATTGCCCAATATTGGATTAATGGATGCATTATCGATGCGAAGTCTTTTGGGTCCAATATTGAAGCAGGGATCTCGAGGACTTGTGGATCTGGCAAGAACTGCTCCTATGATGATGCCGGAGTTCATGGATGAATGGTTTGAGAATGAACTACTTCGCAGTGCCTTGTCTACGGCAGGGATCAATGGCCTATCCTATGGTCCATATGCTGCAGCCACTGGCTATAATTTCTTACATCAACATCTACACAGCAAAGGTATCATACATAACTCAAGCATTATAAGAGGAGGTACAGGTAATTTTCCTGAGATACTAAAGCAAACCCTACAATCAAATAATGTGGAGGTAAGAACCAATTCGAAAGTAGTGTCGATCAATGTTAAGAATAATGCATATGAGAGTGTATCAATTCATGATGGAGAAATGATCATATCAGATCAGATCATATCAGGTGTTGACCCGAAAAATACATTCATCAATCTAGTTGGTGCCCCAAATCTTGACCCAAATTTTCATACCCAGATCAGAAACATAAAATATAGAGGCAGTACTGCTCGTATTCATTTTGCATTAAGTGAGATTCCTGAGATCCAAGGAATAGCTGATGAACAGATGAATACTGTATTTTCCATTTGTCCATCAATGGAAAAATTGGAAAAAGCCTCTGATGCAGTAAAATATGGACACATATCCAATGAACCCTATGTGGAATTCTCAATACCTACCACTATAAACTCTGATTTTGCCCCACAAGGCAAGCATGTACTTTCTGCATCGGTTCAATATGCTCCATATCGTCTAAGGGATTGTGAATGGGACTCAAATTCAAAGGAACAATTGAAACAAAATACTATTCAGGTCCTAGAGAAAAAGATTCCTGGTCTTTCAAAATTGATTGAGACATCTGTTGTTTATTCACCAAAAGACATTGAGAATGAATTTGGACTGACAGAAGGAAACCTGAATCACGGAGAAATGACCCTCGATCAATTGTTGTTCATGCGCCCTACTGCAAGTTCATCACAGTACAAGACACCAATTGAAAATCTTTATTTATGTGGCCCTGGGACCCATCCTGGAGGAGGATTGCACGGTGCCAATGGATTTAATTCTGCAAAAAAAATAATGGAGAAAACATGATCAATTTTTCCGTTCTTGATGATCAACTTATAGATAGAATAATAGATGAGGCTTATCAAGTTTTGGAAGAAACTGGTGTTGAGGTACAGTGTGATGAACTGATTCAGCGTATGGAGAGTGCTGGATTGCCTTATAATAAGGAGACAAAGCGGATCACCTTTCCCAGATCTGTGGTTGAGAAAAGTATTGCCTCTTCTCCTGAAAAGATAAAGTTGTTTGATCGTGACGGTGACCCTTTTTCAACTATTGGTGGAAATCAAACAAACTTTGTCCCAGCATCATCAGCATTGAATATTCTAGATTGGAGAACTGGTGAACGGAGAACTGCACAAACATCTGATTTCATTGAATACATAAAGGTCGTGAATCAAACAAAACATATCGACTATCCCTCTACGGCATTTTCAACAGACGATATTCCTCAAGACATAGCTGATGCTTGGAGGCTGTACATCTCAATGGCCCATAGCAGAAAACCCATTGTTACCGGGGCCTTCACACACCATGGAGTCCCCAGAATGGCACGTATGATGGAGTGTTTTCGTAAAGATGAAAATGAAATGATTGAAAAACCCATGGCTGTCTTTACCTGCTGTCCTAATAGCCCTCTACGTTGGGGAATTGATTCTAGCCATAATCTTATTGATTGTGTGGAAAAAGGAATCATTGTTGAAATCGTACCTGTGCTAATGATTGGACTGGCAGTACCTGTGACCATGGTTGGAGCACTTGTAATGCAAACCGCTGAGGTATTGAGTGGCATTGTCTTCGCCCAATTGATCAAATCTGGGGCCCCAGTTGTATTTGGCGGTGCCCCTGGAGCATTTCACATGCAACTTATGAGCGCACCTATGACTGGTGTTGAAGCATTACAATTATATTGTGGTTATGCTCAAATTGCCCACCATTTAAAGATTCCTTGCCAAGCATATATGGGTCTTGGAGACGGAAAGTTCAATGACCCACAAGCTGGTGCAGAAACGGCCAGCGGCGCATATTTGGCCGCCTTGAGCCGCATCAATCAAGTCGCAGGTGTTGGCATGCTAGACTTTGTAAACTGCTTCAGTCTGGAAAAACTAGTTTTTGATGATGAGATATGTGGGCATGTAAAACATTTTATGAGAGACATTGAAATAAAGGGTGATCTACCCATTAAACCATTTGTTGATGAGGTCCTAACAGAACAACAGATCTGTACCATGGACCATACCCTTGAACATTGGCCAAAAGAACTTTATATGCCTGGCCCAATGGTAGATCGAACAAGTTGGCAACAATGGGAACAATTTGGTAGCAATAATTGGCAGGATCGTGCTAGAAACGTTATTCAAGAGGCTCTAGATAGTTATGGTGAAGATCCACTGGAAGAAGGTCTAGAACAAGAATTGAAAAACATCATGTGCAATGGTAATGAAATAAACATAGATGCATTACCAAAATTAAAGTGATCATTTGGCTAGATATATTTGATGCATAAAACTCTTGAACAAAGATTATCAGAGGGACCTGTACTTCTTGATGGTGCAATGGGCTCGTTACTCATGGATATGGGTCTACATTCAGGACAACCGCCAGAGGAATGGACCATGAAATATCCTGAACGTATTGGTAAAATTCATAAATTATATCACGAAGCGGGAAGTGATATCTTGCAGACCAATACTTTCGGCGCATCATATTATAGGTTAAAGGAATGTGGAATAGCAGAACATCATGACCTTGTCAATCAAAGAGCAGTCGAGATATGTAAGGAATATGGAGGTGATTCTCTTGTCTCCGGTGACATTGGTCCTTCAGGGCTACTAATTGAGCCACTTGGTCCTGCCACCTTAGAAGAACTAGAGAACGCATTTTCCAAACAGGTGGTGATCTTGGAAAAAGCAGGCGTTGATCTTTTTAGTATAGAGACAATGATCGACATTGAAGAAGCATTGCTAGCAGTTAAAGCCATCAGAAATATCAGCACTAGACCCATTATAGCAAACATGACCTATTCCCAAACTGGGAATGGATATTTTACAGTCATGGGAAACTCACTTGAAGAATGTACAAAAAGATTCATAGATGCTGGAGCAGATGTCATTGGGGCAAATTGCAATCTAGATAGTTTAGAATCATATCAACTTGCAGAAGAACTATTGACCCTTACGACCAATCCCATTTCAATAAAGCCTAATGCTGGGCAACCTGTTTTAAATGGAGATACGGTTTCGTATGGGCAATCAGTTGAAGAGTTTGTAGATGGTATGGTGAAGATTTATAAACTAGGAGTTCAAATACTAGGGGGATGTTGTGGCAGCACACCAGAATATATCAGACACCTATCTGATGAAATAAAGAAATAGATCAATTTCACTTTTGTGGAAAATTAACAAGTTCTGCAAACACCTCTGTGAAATCTGGATGCATACTAAGATCGAGATGTTCAGTTATTTTTCTTAAAGAATAAAAGTGGTTTATCTTTTGTTCATTGAATAATGCCTTTTTCGCACCTAGCAGTGCCGTGTTCCCTGCCGTTGTGATCCTTTTTTGAGGGAAGTTCAATAGTCCAATGCGGCGGGAGCTTCTTTTACTTATATAATTTCCAAAGGCACCAGACAAATATACCTCTTCCACATCATCCTCTGATGAACCTAGTTCATGTAACAATAATCTTATTCCCGTGGCAATCGCTCCCTTGGCCAATTGTAACTCTCGAATATCTTTCTGAGTGATCATTACAGGATCCATGACCATAATGGATTCACCATCTAGGAATCGACCATCAGCCTTTATTAGACCCATATCCAGATACGCAGAAACAGCATCTACCAAGCCACTTCCACAAATACCTCTAGGACTTTTTGCACCTAATATTTTTGGCACGATCTCTCCATTCTTTAAGGTGACCGTGGATATGGCACCAGTCGCAGCTCGCATTCCCATGGATATACCAGCACCTTCAAAGGCAGGACCTGCAGCGGTAGATGCGGTCAATATCTTTTCTCTGTTACCGACCATGATCTCTCCATTTGTCCCAAGATCGACCAATACTCGCACCTCATCACTTTCAGACATGCTCTGTACCCATGCCCCAACTAGAATATCACTTCCAATAAAACTGCCTACACCCGGAAGAAATTCGATGGAAACATTTCCATCAAGATCCCATTCTAGGTCTTTTGGTGAAAAGATCTCCAAGTTATTTGAAATAGGTTCAAATGGGTGAAAACCCATTGGGGTGACATCCAACCCACAAAAGATATTATGCATTACGGCATTTCCAACGATAATGATTCGTTTTAAGTCACTTTTCGATCTCTTAGAACTTTCAAATAGCTCTGTGATCATACCATATAATTGAACTCGTATCATTCTTTGCATTTCATTCTGCCTCTTCAAGCGCGTGGCAGCATCGATACGCGTCATGATATCCCCTCCAAATCTTGCTTGAGGATTTATGGCAGTCTCAATTGCCAAGACCTCACCTGTAGTTCGATCTATCAATTGAGCTGCTAATGTGGTTGTCCCGAGATCAATGGCAATGCCAAGGCCATCCATTGGTATAAATTGGAAACTGCTGTCATCGGAAAGGATATCGGACTTCCATTGGTCCAACTCAATGACCAGATCAGCCTGTACCTCTCCTTGACAAGCTAATCTCCATCCTTCTTCAATTTCCTTATCGCTCAGAATCTGTTTCTGAGGGGCTGTGATGGGAAGCGTACCCTCATTGATTCGAATCCTGCAACCACGACATCTCGCGTGCCCACCACATGGGAACTCGACCCCATATGTAAATAGAACATCATGGAGTTGCGAGCCTTCTTCCACTTCAAAACTTTGGTTCAAAGGCAAAAGGGTTATACGAGATTTATTTTTCATTATTTCAATAAAGATAGTATTGAATAATGAACTGATTTTATCAAATTAAAAAATGAAAATTCTGATTAGTTATTTTGATTGAGCAATTTCTTTGCCAAGACAACACCAGCACTGGCGTTATCTCTATATCCATCTGCGCCTATCTCATCTGAAAAATGTTGTGTCACAGGAGCACCGCCAACCAAGATGATCACGTCATCTCTCATTCCAGCATCTTTGAATGCATCTATGGTGGTTTTCATCCCAGGCATTGTGGTGGTAAGCAATGCAGACATGCAAACCAGTTTTGCATCATTCTCCTTTACTGCATCTATGAATTTTTCTGGACTTACATTCGTTCCCAGATCTACCAAACGAAAACCCCCTCCTTCCAATAAGGCTCCTAATAGATTTTTTCCTATATCATGTACGTCTCCCTTGACTGTACCTGTGACAGCACAAATTGCTTCATTCTCAACTCCATCACCAACAAGCAGGGGACGAATCAATCCCATTGCACCCTTCATTGCTTTTGCTGACATTAGCAATTGAGGAATAAAATATTCAAATCTCTCAAATCTTGCACCTACCTCATCCATGGCAGGAATCATATGATCATTGATCAGGATATGAGGATCGATCTTTTCAGCCAAGGCCTGCTCAGTTATTGAGATTGCCTTTGTTGGATCCCCATTCAAAACAGCGTCATGTAATTTTTCTAAATATTCCATTTATATCTTCAAAAAAATAATAGCCCCAAATGTATTAA
>CALCSS010000012.1 GCA_937893835.1 uncultured Fidelibacterota bacterium | reverse complement strand
ATTGCTCAGCAGGCCACCTATGACAATGGACTCGCCGTCTCTCACTCTTATAGTACTGGATGATGCTCTACTCTTAACTCTTGGTATATTTGCATCTGGACCAATGAATTCAAATATTGTAGACACCTCCGGCTCCACCTTTACAGTGATATATCCATCTGTATTCACTGTAGGCAAGACCTGCAGTTTGATTCCTACTTCTTCTTTCTGAACCTGAACCTGACCACCAACTCCACCAGAGCTAAGGATATATGGTACAATATCAACCAGCTTTATACTTGCCTCTCTACCATTGATCGTTGTCAGTCTTGAGTCCGCCAAAACCTCTGCCTTGTTATTTCTCAGTAGCATGTCGAGGGTCAGGTCAAACGCCGTCAACTGCCTACTAAAATATTTCGGCAGAATGCCTGTCTTGTCCTTGTCTGTCAATTTACTCAATCTATTGAATCCCATGGTTGCGGGTAACTCGCCTAGGGTCTGGTCATCAGGTACCACTGATCCACCGCCATCCTCTAGAGGAACACCATTCTCTGCGAGGATGGTCTTGTAATTTGATATCTTGGACCAGTCCAGCCCCAACTGCTCCTCAATGTCTGCAGCCACCTCTATCAGGCGTGTCTCCAACATGATCTGAATTGCAGGAACATCAATACTCTCTACAACCTTTACGATCTCTGCTATCTTCTTTGGCGATGCATTTACGAGTAGTTTATTTCCAGGAATATCAACCTGAATCTGGTCAGAGATATCTTGAAGAAGATTTTTCACATCCTCAGCAGCTGCATATTTTAAGGTCACAACATAAGAGGTAACCCCCACCTCTTCCTTTAACTTCTTGGGATCTGCGATGAGAAATGAATTGCCGACAACCTCGTAGCTCAGGCCCACTGCCCTAACGACCAAGTTGATCGCCTGTTCGATTGGGACATCATCCAAATGAATCGATACCTTGTCCTGTTGATTCACGTTCGGATCTGTAACGATATTGTATCCACTTTCCTTTGCCAAAATAGAAAGGATACTAGGCAGGAAAGCATCTTCTGCATGTACCGTTATCAAGGTCTTATCCTCGTTAACACCATTATTCACAGACTGCCCCTTAAGAGGGCCAGACAGATTGACCATGATGATAAGGCCGATCAAAAAGTTCCAATAGCTCATTATATGTTTATCCTTCATAATTTTTTCCTAATATCCTATGTTGATGGCCCATATCCAGGTGCTGGATAAGACTTCATCCCGCTACTTGTTCCAATGGTGACCTGTCTACCATCTATCTCTTTGACTATGCCAATGTTGGGCAGCTCATCGCCTACCGAAACAGTAAACGCCTTTCCTCGATAATTGATCTGCGCTTGAAAATGATCGTCCCTCTGATATACAAGAGCCACACGAATTGCATTTCTATTTCGTTTCACTCTGCGTCCAGAACCATCCGCAAGTGCAAGAACGTTTGTCAATAGCATTGGCGTGTTCTCTATATTGAATACATAGTTGCTACGTTCCTCAAGTCTCTCCTCAAGATAGGAGATGATGTTCTCAAGCTCTTTGTCCGTACCAAACTGTAGGTCTTCGGCTGCCGCCTTCAGACGGGCATATTTGTTGTTCATGGGAAAAAGTTTAAAACTGGTCGCCACAAGAGACAAAATGGTGAAACCAACCAGAAGATTCCATATTGTTATCGATCTATCGCTCATGATACCACCTTACTCTTTGATTTCACCAGTGTTATGGTAGAGAGATTCACAACAAACTCTTGATAAATCAGCCTCTCCTCATCTGTATTTGCCTTGATCCTCTCAATGCCATTCTTCACCTCAAACTCATCTATGGTAATGAGCCTTGGAGACCTCTCTATCTCTGTGAGAAATTTTCCAAACTGATCATAGGTGCACTCCAGTGTGATGATATAGGGTGCCTTGAAATATGTTATCTTGTCAATACGTGGCTTGGGCTTTATCCCAAGGAGCTTGATATCCAATTCTTCAAGCATG
>CALCSS010000011.1 GCA_937893835.1 uncultured Fidelibacterota bacterium | reverse complement strand
ACTAAAAAAATATCTGGGATCTGTTGATGAAAAAGGAAGCTATTTTAGATGGGAATTCACATACTCAAAAGAACAACTTAGAGATATTATCAATGAAAAGATGAACGAATCCTTTGACTCGATCAATTCATTAACACCACAAAAAAGAGGAGTCTCTGGAAGGATTATCGAACTTATGATATCAGGTGAAAAAAATGATCATTCGTATGATTTGGTCGTTAGCAGTGAATATGAGATCAGAGAAGCTCTACATCCCAAATTTTTATATAGTTCGGCCTTTACCATTAATGCAAATTCCAACATACAAAGTGATGAAGATAAAATAACCTTAACTGGCGCTGGCTGGGGACATGGTGTTGGACTATGTCAGATTGGAGCTTTGGGAATGGCGCTATCGGGTAGTTCTTCAGAAGAAATCTTGAGACATTATTTTTCATCAACGGCAATTACAAAATCTTATGACTGAATCCGTATCGCTTCACTGGATCGACTGGTCGATCATAATCGCCTATATTGGGTTCTCACTTGGTGTTGGGGTCTATTTTTCAAAAAGGGCAGCATCCAATACTGAAGAGTACTTCCTATCAGGTCGAACACTCCCCTGGTGGATAGTTGGGACCTCCATGGTTGCCACGACATTCGCTGCAGACACCCCCCTGGCCATTACTGAATTTGTTCGCGGTCCAGGTATTTGGCAGAATTGGTTTTGGTGGAATCTGCTCCTAGGCTCACTGCTAGGTGTATTCCTTTTCTCTAGGCTGTGGCGTCGAGCCGAGGTCCTGACAGATAATGAACTACTAGAAATTCGATATAGTGGGAAACCAGCTGCTTTCCTACGCGCATTTAAAGCAGGTTATTTTTCTATTCTCTATAACTTTATTGTCATGGGATGGGTGATCAATGCCATGGCTTCTGTGGTATCTGTAATGTTAAACATGGATAAATGGACTGCAGTATGGCTTTGCGTGGTCATAGCACTTGTTTATGCGATACTTTCTGGGTTCTGGGGCGTGGTAATAACTGACCTTGTTCAATTTTGCATCGCAATGTTTGGTTCCATTGCGCTCGCCATAATAGCACTAGATCATGTCGGTGGCATGGACAATTTACTTGGTAAACTTTCACAGATGCTCGGTACTGAGGCAATTCACGAAAATACACTAAAATTCATTCCTCCCGTTCCAGATGCTGGCCTAACCTCCACACTATTTTGGGAATCTCCCTTTTCAAAGTTTCTCATCTTCATAACTGTTATGTGGTGGAGCCACCACGGTACGGATGGTGGTGGATATATTATACAGAGAATGTCTTCAGCAAAAAATGAGAGGCATGCGCTATTAGCAACCTTATGGTTCAATCTCGCCCATTATGCATTACGGGTGTGGCCCTGGATCATTGTTGCTGTTGTATCAATAGTCATGTTTCCAATGATCCCAGAATCATATAGTGAACTTGGAGTAAAAGCCGGTTACCCTCTGGTCATGAACACACTTCTTGGTCCGGGTTTAAAAGGTATACTTATTGTATCATTTTTAGCAGCATTCATGTCTACGATTGATACACACTTGAACTGGGGTGCCTCCTATTTGATCAACGATGTCTATAAAAGATTCTATAGGCCCAATGAATCTGAAAAACATTATGTCCTGGTTAGTAAACTGATCACTGTTGTCCTTATGGTACTAGCAGCGTTTACCGCCTTAAAAATGCAAAGTATATCCAAAGCCTGGGAGTTTATTTTCTCTATGGGAGCAGGCATCGGTCTTGTACTTATCCTGCGATGGTTCTGGTGGCGTATAAATGCCTGGAGTGAGATAACCGCTCTAGCGACCTCAATATTAATTACGCTTACCCTAGAAATAATTGCATGGAACCAAACCATATCCTCTGGTAATGAATATACACTTTTTGGATCAGCACCAGTCTTATTTGGTATTGCACTACAGGTGCACCATAAATTAATGATCATTGTTCCGATTGCTTTAACGGCATGGGTGACGGTAACCTTTATTACCAAGCCAGAACCGTTAGACCATCTAAAAGTTTTCTATCAACGTGTTCAACCAGGTGGCTGGTGGGCTCCTGTGGCAAAGGATTTCAATCATACAGCCTACCCTGTAAGTCAGGGCATATTAGTACAATGGATAGCAGGAGTATTGATGATATATGGTTTCACATTTGGAATTGGCAATTTGATCTTCAACCAATATAGTAATGCTGTATTGCTATTTGGCTGTGCAGTGATAGGCTCATATCTGATATGGAATAGGAGTATTTCCAAACTCAATTAGATATGTCAGAACCAAGGCGAATATACTCAATCGACATATTCAGGGGCATGACAATAGCGCTTATGATCATTGTGAATAATCCTGGAAGTTGGGCTAATGTATATCCACCTCTTTTGCACGCAAAATGGCATGGTTGCACTCTGACTGACCTTGTATTTCCATTCTTTTTGTTTCTAGTTGGGGCATCAATGAGATTTGCTTTTGTCAAGTGGCATTATTTCCCTTCAAAGAAATTCTATCAGCATGTTTTCTGGAGAACTTTTTCAATATTCATGGCTGGGGTCTTACTTAATGCCTATCCTTTTATTCGCCAAGACTGGGATTGGTCTACATTTAGGATCTTAGGAGTATTACAACGCATCGCCCTTGCATATGGAATCAGTGCATGCTTGATCATCAGGTATGATTTCAAGCAAATAATTAAGATCTTAACAGGATTGCTATTATTATATTGGGGACTATTATGGATAGGTGGATCGTCCAACCCTTATGGCCTAGAGACAAATTTGGTACGCAGGATCGACATGCTCTTATTAGGTGAGCACCATCTCTATTCAGGTTTTGGTATTTATTTTGACCCGGAGGGTCTACTAAGCACTCTACCATCTGTTGGTACGATCATAATTGGATATTTGATGGGCGGAATGCTTCATACGACCAAAAACTATAATGATTGTGCTAAAAGAATGGCAATATTTGGAATTGCCATTACCTTTATAGGATATGTATGGGGGTTTATTTTCCCAATTAATAAGGCACTATGGACCAGTTCATATGTTTTATTTACTGGAGGAATTGCAACCATTGTCTTATCAGGCCTTACCTATGCAATAGACATTAAGAAATGGAAGAGTCTATTCTGGTTGTTTGAGGTATTTGGTACTAATTCAATATTCCTATTCATCTTATCTGGTGTATGGACAAAAACGATCATAAATATCAACCGTGACCTTGGTGGAATCTCTGTGAATGCATATCACTACCTATATAAAACTGTTTTTGTACCTATCGGTGGGGATCTAAATGGTTCATTGCTCTTTGCATTATCACATGTCGCGGGCTTTTGGCTGATCCTCCTTTGGATGTACAGAAAGGACATAAAGATAAAATTGTGAGACTTATGCCCAAAACTATTCTGGTGTCATTATTGATAGGCGTATTATTAGCAAATGATCGTCCTTATGTCGTTGTACTTGGCATAGCCCAAGATGGTGGTGCACCCCACGCTGGATGTGAGCAAGCGTGCTGCGCAGAATTATGGAAAACAGGTGAAAAAGAAAAGGTATCTTGCGTTGGAATCGTTGACCCAATATCAAAACAGAGTTGGATGATCGATGCGACACCTGATTTTCCTAGCCAATACAGAATACTCACTGAAGAACATGAGACAAAGCTGGTTGGTATTTTCCTGACGCATGCGCATATGGGGCATTACACTGGCCTACTTCATCTTGGTAGAGAGGTGATGGGAGAAGAGAATGTTCCTGTTTATGCTATGTCAAGGATGAAAGGCTTTCTAGAAAACAATGGTCCATGGAACCAGTTGGTCTCACTTGAAAACATAGAAATAAGATTGATTCAGGATAATAAAGAGATGAAGATCGGTGAACAATTATTCATCGAGCCATTCATGGTGCCCCATCGAGATGAATACTCTGAAACGGTAGGATATAGGGTCATGGGTAAGGAAAGATCACTTATGTTTATTCCTGATATAGATAAATGGGATAAATGGCATCAAAACATATTTCAATTAATTCTAAACACAGACACTGCGCTTTTGGATGGAACATTTTACTCTCAAGATGAAATACCGCACCGAGACATGAGTGAGATTCCACACCCTTTCATCATTGAATCCATGGAAGCTTTGTTTGAACTGAATTCAACCAATAGAAGCAAAGTTCATTTTATTCATTTTAATCACTCCAATCCTGCTATGCAAAAAAATGGCGCCGCTTATCAAGCTATTAGATCTAAAAGGTTTAATGTTGCTAGAGAGGGTGATAGGTTTAATCTATGAAAAAGGTATTCATTACAGGTGCATCCTCTGGAATCGGTAAGGCTCTGGCACTTGCTTATGCAAAACACAATTGGTGTGTTGGCATATCTGCAAGAAGATCTGATATGCTTGAAGAGGTTTCCACTATATGCCGGGAATCAGGGGGAGAAATTTTCACCTATCAATTAGATGTGCAAGATCCAGAAAGATGTAAGTCTGTCGCAAAACAGTTCATCAATGATGCGCAAGGTATTGATTGTGTCATTGCAAATGCAGGCATAGGAGGAGACGACGGCCTCTATACTGGATCAAGTAAGGATATCAATAACATATTAAATACAAATATTCTAGGTGTGACAAATTCATTAATGCCCTTTATCCCAACTATGAAAGACCAAAAAAATGGTACATTGGTGTGCATTAGTTCGGTTGCCAGCTATGTTCCATTACCATTTCATGGAGGTTATTCAAGTTCAAAGATCGCGATCAGGATGATCTTTGATTCTTGGAGGCCTACTCTACAGAGGCATAATATAAAGACCGTATCAATATGTCCTGGTTTTATAGATACACCAATTGTCAAGGGTCCCGCAAGAAAGTTCCCAATGAGATCTGCTGAAGACGCGGCATTTAAATTCATAAAGATCATTAGGAAAGGTAAGAAGACGTATGTGTATCCTTGGTATTACAAATTTCTTATCCTTCTAGTTCGCATAGTTCCTGAATCATTTTATAATATAGTAATTAGGAAAATGTTTCATAGGCCAATTACATAAAATTCAATAATTTTACCGTATGAAAACAAAAACAATTTCTTTTGACAATTCAGGTGTTCTTGTCATTGATGATAGAACTGCCAATATATTTGCAGTTCTGCTGGGATCATTATTGATTGCTTTATTAGCACAGATATCCATTCCAGTTCCCTTTAGCCCAATCCCCATAACTGGACAGACAATTGGAGTGATCTTGGTTGGAGGTTTACTTGGAGCAAGACGAGGAGCCATTTCAATTTTATGCTATATTTTTGAAGGTGCAATGGGCATGCCTGTCTTTGCACAAATGAAGTCTGGAATCCATGTTCTGGTTGGACCCACTGCCGGATATCTTTGGGGATTTGTGATCGCTGCTTTCCTAATTGGATTATTAACTGAAAGAGGCTATACCAAAAGACCAATAGGTAGTTTTATTTCATGTTTTGCCTCGACCACAATTATCCTGATCATAGGTATGTTATACTTGGCAATATTTAAAGGATTTACAGCTGCATTACTAATGGGGTTTTATCCATTTCTTGTAGGTGACGTGGTCAAATCAGCCATCTGTGCTGGCCTACTTACTTCAGTAAAAAGATTCTGAACCCTCAATAGACTGCATCAGTCTGTTTTGCCATGTCCACACAGGTCTTGGTGACTCCTCCCATGTCATGGGAAGTGAATGTAACCTCTATGCTACACCAACCTACCACCATGTCTGGGTGATGGTTTGCCTTTTCTGCTGCTTCGGCCAAGCGATCAATGAACTTTATGCTGTCCATATAGGAGTCAAATGAAAAGATCTTTTTGATCGAACTTTCATTGTATTTCCAACCATTCATTTTCTCTAAAGAATCATTGATATCTGAATCTTTCATTAGGCTCATGCCATTACCCCATGTCCTTTGTTAATTCTTGCAAGTTCAATGCGTACCCACCAGAGAGCTATTATAAAAGAGGTCGCTGCGGCAATCATCATTGCATACCAATTCCATTCAACAGGTTTCTCAAGCACAAAACTAAAGTATAATGCAAGGGGTGCACTAATACCCAACACTCGAACAATTGTGATCAATAGAACGGGGAGACCTTTGCCCAAGCCTTGCATGACCCTTCCAGATGTTATTGCAATTGCAACCAGTGGATATATGAGACAAAGTAGTCGTAGAAAGCCTACTGATACATCAATGATCTCCTGATCATCAGTAAACCACGATGAAAATATATCAGCAAAAAAATATACAAATGAAGATGAGACCAACGTTATGATGAATGCACTCATCATACCATATCTAACTATATTATTTAATGCACCGATCTCTTTTGCTCCATAGAACATTCCAACGAGGGTAGTCATCCCTCCTGCTATGGCAAAGATAGGTAAGAAAATAAGCATGTCCAATCTACCTGCAACCTGATAGGCGGCAACAGTTTGTGATGAATAATGAATTAATATTTTATTAAAGACACCTTGACCCAATGCCATGATGATCATGGACAAAGAAGCAGGAAGACCAACCTTGATAATATCCCATAGAATGAATTTCGATGGAACAAAATCTTTTAGGTTAAAGGTGATGTAGGCATGGTCTTTGATAAATAACATGTAAATAAAGATCAAAAATACTATCAATTGTGAAATGACTGTTGCCATTGCTGCACCTCTAACTCCCATGCCAAATCCTATATTTCCATATTGTTCCAACTTGAAGATGAAAATGGGATCTAAAATAATATTTAGGATAGTACCTAGTCCTGCAATCATCATAGGAAATTTCATGTCACCCTCTCCAGCAAGAATAGACCTGAAGAACCCTGAAAATACCATGAATGGCAATCCAATAACTATCATGGAAAGATACTCCCAGGCCAGTACCAATATGTTTCCTTCTGCACCAAGCATGATTAAGATCTTTTCACCAAAGTATAGTCCAGCAATTGTAAAGATCAAGGCAATACATCCTGCCATTGCAAGAGCATGCTCTGCACTGTTATCAGCACTACTCTTATCTTTATCTCCAATAAATCGTGCAATGGATGCCGTCACGCCCGAACCTAATCCCATCGTCAGACCAAGCATTAAAAAAAAGACAGGCATGTTAAATGCCACACCTGTGATCGCATCTCCACCTAAACGACCTATGAAGATCATGTCAACCAAGTTATAAAGTGTATGTATGCCCATCCCAAACATGATGGGGATAGCCAAAGTCCATAATGCCTTTTGTGGGTTATCTAAAAATGAGTCTAGTTTTGATTTAGGATTTGATTCCATTGATAAAAATTTACAGATTAAAAAAATCTATATTATAAATAAAGAAAGTATTACATGTTATAATATTTATTATATCAGATTGGCCAAAGAACAGGTAAAATGAAAATTGCCAGCACCCAGAAAATTAGTGCAAGAGGAAACCCAACACGGATATAATCACTGAATTTGTATCCACCTGGTCCATATACCATAAGATTGGTCTGGTACCCTACGGGGGTAATGAATGATGCTGAAGCAGCAAATGCTACTGCAAAAACAAAGGCCCTTGGATCGAAACCCATTTGTTGTGCGACAGCTAGCGCGATAGGCGTCATGATAATTGCGGTTGCCGCATTTGAAGATATTTCAGTAAGAAAAATGGTAATGAAGTATATCAATGCAAGAAGAACCTGTGGCTGAATTTCTGTGGAAACCGATCTTGTCGCTGAAGTAATGAAACCAGCGATCCATTCAGCGGTACCTGTTTTTTGAATCACAATACCAACAGGGATCAGGGCTGATATCAAGATAATGACCTGCCAATTTATCGATTGATAACTTTCTTGAGGAGTTAAGATCTTCAATACCAATAATATGACAACTCCTAACATGGCACTTTTCACTATTGGCATGATCCCTAATGCAGCAAGTGTTATCGTACCTATAATAACCACAATGGTCATCCACCAAAATCGTTGTTTCCTTAATTCTGCATCCACCTCACCAAGAACAACAAACTCACCTGTCTTTGATAATTCCTTTACTTTGTTCTCGGGACCATAGACCAATAAGGTATCATATGCCTGCAAGATGACATGTGCTATTTTCTTTCTAAAAATAGTACCCTCTCTTCTAATTGCGAGAATAAAAGAACCAAACCTTCTTCGAAAATTTCCTGTCATCAAACTCTTACCCACTATGTCAGACTTATCAGTGATCAAGCATTCGACCACTACATTATCTTCCTGCTCCAATTCTTCTTGTGTCAACTTCTCGTCCGTAAGCAAAGTAACTTTCTCAACTTCCTTCATACGTAAGAAATTCTCTAATGTTCCTCTAACAAATAGGATATCACCTTCTCTTAATTGTGTAAGTCTGATCATACTGGTGATCATTTTACCATCACGTAAAATATCCAATACCATAACATCATAATTTTTATTTATGCCCCTGTCTAGACATGTCTTACCATTGAGTGGTGATTCAGATGTGATCTTCATCTCAGTAAGATAACCACCCAAACGATAACTTTTAGTTAGGCTTGATGTTGAAGTTCTTGAAGGCAAGAGCATTGGAGCGATGAATAAAATGTACAATAGTCCAATGATCATCAATATCGAACCATATCTCATGAATTCAAACATTCCCATTGGTTCAACGCCAGGAGTCTGAATATAGATAGAGTTCACCAAAA
Source organism: uncultured Fidelibacterota bacterium (assembly GCA_937893835.1). Classification (GTDB taxonomy): domain Bacteria; phylum Fidelibacterota; class Marinisomatia; order Marinisomatales; family UBA1611; genus NZWG01. Next base: position 15,458 of record CALCSS010000011.1, on the reverse strand, counting down.
GATTAGTTGAGGTCCCAACAAGGGTCAATGTTCCTCCAAGAATTGCAGAGTAACTAAGTGGAATAAGCATCTTCGAGGGGCTCATCTTATATTTTTGTGCTAGACGAATCGATACAGGCATGAATATTGCCACTATAGCAGTATTATTAACCACTGCAGAGGCAATCCCAATTGTAAATAGATACACTGCTCTTCCTAGAAGAATTGACCTGTCAGCCAAACGCCTAACTCGGATGATGAGATATTCTAATATGCGTGTCTTCTGTAGGGCACGGCTTATGATAAATAAAAAGGCTATCGTTATGACCGCAGGATTAGAAAAACCTGAGAGAGCTTCAGCAGGTGTCAAGTATCCTAATGCAAAAAGAATGGTAAGCAGTACCATCGCTGTCACATCTATTGAGAACATTTCAGTAACAAACATAAGAAAGCCAAAAAATAATAGGCCAAGTACAAATATGATGTCGGGTGTCATTATTTTGATCTCATAAAAAGCTTATTTAATTGCATTAATTGAATGGATGTTCACCAATATGGGATCGTTCATGGATCGATTTTATTCTAGTCTCAGTAATTGGAGCAGTAGATGATCCTTCTCCTAGAATAGCAGCAATGATGGAGTCTAGGATGCTATTTTTTCTAATATTATTCAATACCGCCATCACCAGGATTGGATATTCTTGTTGAGACAGAGCAGCTTCCCATTCATCAAAAAGGGTAGTCTCATCCAAGAATTTATCAACATCAGGTTCTTGTTTTAAATGGTAGTTCACTTCATCCATCAAAGTTATAAGCTTGGTCTTCAATTCGCTCTTATTTTGTTTTGAAAGATTCATTCTTTTCCTAAGACAGATAGCTCATCGACCTCATCGATCTGTATTTCTGCTATATGTTCCTTCGCATAATTTTTATATACACCAGATGTCACGAATATCTCAAACAGGTCCTCATCAATATGATAATCATTCTTCATAAAACCCATGATACGCATTGCCTGTGATAATTTTTTTCCATCTTTATAGGGACGGTCGGCTGCTGTCAGTGCCTCATAAATATCTGCTATCGCCATGATCTTTGCCTGTGTAGACATCTGGGATTCGTTCAAACCTTTGGGATAACCGGTGCCGTCCATCTTCTCATGGTGCCCACCCGCAAACTCAGGCACATTCCTTAGATTCTTAGGATAGGGCAACTGCTCAAGCATTTCAATTGTGATGACGATATGGTCATTTATGATCTCGCGCTCTTCAGGCAACAATGTTCCTTTTGGGATGCTTAGGTTTTGAATCTCTTCTTCGGATAGAAATGACTGTTCACAATTAGATAGAGTGACCTTCTGCTCTCCTATGGACTTAACACGTTCCTGCAATTCGAGATTCATGAACTCACCCCCAACATTACATTCTTCAAGGAATTTCATATTTGCCTCGATCTGTTTGATAGCCTCATTATATTGATCATCAAATGAAATATTGGATTGACCATTTAGTTGGCGCTTTAGAAAGGCGATCTCTTGATCTTTTTTTAACAGTTCCATTCTCGTTCTGATCAGTTCAATACGGTCAAATATTGTCTCAAGCTTTGTTCCTTTGTCCACGACATGAGGAGGTGTGGCGACCTTACCACAATCATGAAGCCACGCAGCGAGGTATAGTTCATACCTCTCTTCTTCATTCATGGAAAAATCCTTGTATTTACCTTCCTCCATTTTTTCAACAGCCTCCGCCAGCATCATTGTAATGACAGGCACTCGCTCACAATGACCACCCGTATACTCTGATTTCTTATCAATGGCAGTAGCAATTAACTTGATAAATGCTTCAAATAATGTTTTTAATTCTTCGACCAGCCTCTTGTTTGTCAATGCGACCGCACCTTGAGATGCAAGAGACTCTATCTGTTCCGCCATTTCTTCATTGAAACTGATGACCTCGCCATTCTCATTTTGTGCATTGATAAGTTGCATCACGCCGATGATCTCATTTTCATGGTTTTTCAAAGGAACTGTTAAAAATGATTTCGATCGGTAACCATTTTTTTTATCAAAGTTGATCGTACCTTCAAAATCATAGCCCTCTTCCTCATATGCATCCTCGATATTCACTGTCTTACCTGTAAGGGCGACATAGGCAGATACATTCTTTTGATTAGGAGTATTCTCGTCTAACCATAGGTGTACGGGATAAAAGGGTATCTCAACACCGGACGTTCCTCCCATAATTGTATCCATAGAATCGTTTCGGAGAATTTCAAATGCAAGATCACCATTCTCATTCATAGAGTATAGGGTCCGACCATCTGCCTTTGTTATGATCCTTGCTTCCTCAAGTATCATTTCAAAGAGTCGGTCTGTATCTTTTTCTGTAGATAATGCCATGCCTATCTCACTGAGACGATGAAGGCGATCTTCTAGGAATTTTATTCTATTTAGTGCATCCATAGTGATGATTAATTACAAATTAGTTAATGTCAGATTGAAATGTACATCTTTGAAAGGTTCTGTAACAATTAGAATAGGTATTGATTTGTTTCATGGGATTAATTTCCGGCATGCACTCAGATATTGAAAGACGAGTTAAACTGGCCCAAAATTCCATTGAGGAAAACAAGGTTGACAAGGCCGACCTCATTAACCTGTCCAAGGATTGTCTTGCTATTGGCGCAAGTCAACAAATATTCCATGATATTTTAGAACTAGGTCATCTAAAAATTGTCTCTTGTCATATGTCTGATGAAAAGTTTATCGACCAATGGTTTGACCTTTTGGTTCAAATGATAAAAAAATCAAATTTCCATGTAGGCTATATGTTGAGACAAAGATCCAATCGTTATTCTGATGACATTGCTTTCAATATCATAAAGAAGGGCACACTTAAGACCTTGACCTACTCCACGCTTTGGTCTTTGGTCATTGAGGTTGGTCGTTCATTATCTGCATTTGAGATTGAAATGAAAAAACCGGTTGTAGGTATTTTGACCCATAATCAATTAAATGGTGTTCTAGTTGACCTCGCATGTCTCTCTTTTGGTTATCGCGTCATACCGCTCCCTCTCAATGCAACACCAGAGCATATATCCTATATAGTTAGGCATAGCGAGATAACGCATCTTTTCATAGGAGGAAAATCAGGTACTAAACTTTGGAGCGAGGTCGATGATAAAGATTCGATCACTACTATCTCATTGGATGATGAGGAAAAAACAATTGATTGTATTCAATGGGAACAATTTCTTGAGCAAGGTGATAGATCAATGGATTTCAACATTGTTGATCAAATGTCTACTGTAAATATAAAAAATACTCAGACTATAATGTATACCTCTGGTACCACTGATGATCCAAAAGGCATCATTTTTAACCAGATCAATATGATAAGCAAAAGATTTGGTCGAGCACTGGCATTGCCCTCCATAGGATCTAGCGATATTTTCTTATGTTATCTCCCATTATTTCACACCTTCGGAAGATATTTTGAGCTGATGGGAAGTGTCTTTTGGGGATCTACCTATTCATTTGCTGAATCACCTGCATTCAATTCTCTATTGAATGACTTTAAAATTGTAAAACCCACGGTATTCATTAGCATTCCAAAAAGATGGGTCCAACTGTATGAGATGTTAGATAGCAAACTTGATCTTGACTCAGATGCAAGATCCATTATCAAGGAACAATTAAATGATATTACAGGTGGCTCCCTTAAATGGGGTCTATCAGCAGCGGGTTACCTTGATCCTGATATTTTTTCCTTTTTCCACGATCATGACATAAATCTCCTGAGCGGATATGGTATGACCGAGGCAACAGGTGGCATAACTATGACACCCACTGATGAATATCAACGTGAATCAGTTGGCAAGGCACTACCAGGAATCAAACTTAGACTGGCTGAAGATGGCGAACTTTGCTTAAAAGGTCCATATGTTTCAAAAGGTTACTTCAAGGATGAAGATTCCAAAGTGTTTGCAGAAGGATGGTTTCATACTGAAGATATTTTTGAGGAGCACAATGGACACTATTTTATTGTGGATAGAAAAAAAGATATTTACAAGAACAGTCGAGGTCAGACCATTGCACCACAAAAGATAGAGAATCTCTTTCAAGATTTCGAATCGATCAAATCTGTCTTCCTTGTTGGTGATGGCAGGGAGTTCAATACCGTTCTAATATACCCTGACCACGAGAATTCAAATATAGATCTAGATCAAGAAAAAATAAACGAGGTAAGAGATCTTTTCAGCTCTATGATCCTATCTGTCAATAGCTTTCTATCACCTTTTGAGAGGATAGTTAATTATGTGGTCATAAATAGGGATTTTTCAGAGGAACGAGGTGAACTAACGCCAAAGGGAACTTTCATTAGGAAAAAGATATTGGAGAACTTTAAAGATATTATTGTTCCTCTATATGAAAAAAATTATTCATCTCTTCATCATGGGAATAAGGAAATAAGGATCCCAAACTGGATCATAAGAGAAATTGGCACTGTAAATAGTAATATCAATTGGGATGGTCAAACTCTATCGATAAGTGATAGTTCTAGAGCATTGTTCTTGAACTGGGAAAGGGACACTATACGCATAGGAGACTTCTCTTACTTATGCGAAGTAAACATGCTTGATCTCGATTTCTTTATACAATCGCCAAATCTTTGGCTTGGCAATTTTGGTTTTACAGACTTTACTGGTCCAACAGTTTTTCGATTGAAAGAGCCTAAGATATTTGACGAGATAAAGATGGTTGATGTGATAGTGAATGCGATAGGCAATGAAAAAACTAACCATTATGATGTGGATACTGCCTTATTCGATCTCCATATGGCGGTAAGGTCTTTTATAAAGGGTGATCTATCATCCCTAAGTGATCTTAAGGAAGTCATTGATGAAAGGCTAGGTAATTGGTCTACCGTGATAATTGATACTTTAATGAACCTTCGAGAACATCCTAATTCGATGTTCAGAATAAAATTGATTGAGGTCATTGCTCCTTTATTGTCTGGGGATCTTTTTATGGATCTGCTACAAAGTGCGTATACCTTTCATAGGAAAAAGGATCCAACAAAAGGTTTTACTTTTGCAATTGAAAGAACAAATGATGATCACTATCATTCATTAATTGAATATTTAAAACGATCAAAAAATGATGTAGAAAAATTAGACGTCATTGAGCAAGAATTTATTAAGACACTATTGCTGCTAGTAGCGGACTTTGGAACATTGCATCCCACACGTTTTGTTTGGGCAAGATCGGAGTTAATAAGTTGGCAATTGACCAAAGTACCAAAGCCTCTTCACTCCACTGCACAAAAGGCATACTATGGTCTTGTTAAAGGATTTCGCTCATGGATAGGGCATTCACCAAGCATCACTGTAGATCATGAGACTGGTGAAGAATACCACTGGAAGGATGTGATAACATTTGATGATAACATGCGCCTGGGGCATAGAGAACGTCTTCTTAAAGCGATCAGTGAAACATCTTTGCTAAGAGAGGCTCTATTCCTTTTTTCAAAAAACTACCTAATAGACCTCAATGATATTCCAAGGGGTGGCGTGTGGATCACTCAGTTGGGAAGTCGGGATAACAAGAGTGTATTCAGGCTATTAGTGAGAACCAGAAACTTTGGAAACCATAATCTAGTGATCAACCTAAATGAAGGATTAGAACGAGATTTTATCGATGATGAAACAAGATGGTTGATCAAAATGGGTTCAGGCTTTAAGGAAAAACCCCTAGTTGAGAACTTTGGAGGCTATTGGCCTGAGCATGAGTTATTCACTGAGGAATATATCCAAGGTGATTCACTTGAGGACTATCTCAAACGAAATGAGACAGATATCAATGACCGAATAAAGATCGATAGATGGCAAATGAGGTGGCTTCATTTCATATGGAGCGGCATTCAAGCCTATCAAGAATTTTGGAATAGAACAAACCTTGAACTATCCATACAACCACCTACTCCAGATAATCTTATAATCCCTCAACATGACTATAAGACCGGAACCCGAATCATCTCGATCTCTAGAAGAAGACCGATCGTATCTTCCGCTGAACACTTCCTATCATTGTATACTGATTATATTGTAAAGACCGAAAAAAAATATCCTGGACTTAGTCATATGTCGGACTGGGAGGTCATTTTCACGGCCACGATCCAGGCATTAAAAGTAGAGAACGGAAAGAAGGTCTTAGAGGACCTAAGGTCAGAGCTGAATTCCAGACCTATAAAAAAGAAATGTGAGCTTACTGGATTGACCACTGAACGCATCAATCAATTTTTAGAGGAGATCAATAGTCTTGGAGTTTTGACCAAGCCTGTGGTTTTCGCTGCTTTGAGATATGAACGGTGGCTGGACCTTAATCCAGAGGCTACCGTTATGGCAAAAGCATCGATCCTACAAGAACTCTATAAGGATTATGAACTAGATGGATTATTGGATGAATACCCAGAGACACGGGTAAGATTTTTTATGATGACCTGCTTCAAGGAAAGCGGTGAGTATCTATTTGATGAATTCAAATCCATGATCAAGGACATGAGAAATAATTTAATTAGCCCCTGGAACCTGCAGGATAGGATAACGAAAATTCAATTGGAAATAACTTTGGATGAAGAGGAAAAGTTCTTTTTGGCAAGAATGTTATTTCCGCACGTTGATGCCGCAGAGTATATTGAACTTGTAACCACAGCTCATGGAAAAGAGGCACGCATCAATCTGGTATCACAAACGGAATGCAAAGATGGAGAGATATACAGAATACGTCCCCCTTTTGTGCCCAAGGAGATCGCTCGATTTCATAATCTCCTGACAGAATCTGCATTATCTGTAACATTTACATCGACCCATGAGTTCCTGCTTGCATTTAATAGCCGTAATAGACTTACAGGTGGTCTGTATTGGAAGAGCATAGAAAAAGATAGAATTCATCTAGAATGGGTGGTCATTAGAAAAAAGTATCGAAAGATAGAACTCAGCAAGCGAATAATGGCTGATTTTTTCAAACGTATGAAGCATGAGAAAAAAGATGTCATAACCGTAGGCTTCTATGCTCAAGAATTCTTTTCCAAGCACGGATTCAAAATTGAAAAACAATATGGCGGAATGGTAAAACGATTATGAACGCTCAACCCTTTACTTCTCTAGTAAAGCATTAAATAAATAATGACCCCCGTAACAGAGACATATAACCATATTGGAAGTGTGATCTTGGCAATCTTTCTATGCTGACCTATTTGTGATTTCCATCCTCTATATAGAGTGAACAATGCAAGAGGTATGATAATGGCAGCAAGAATTATATGCGTGACCAAGATGATATAATATATAGTCTGGTGGTCACCAACGTATGTCTTTGGACCACTCTTGAACCAATGGTACATGACATAACTGACAAGAAAGAGTGATGATGTCCCAAAGGATGTCAGCATCACTGATCTATGTGCATCTCTCTTTTGCATCCTTATCAATATATAGCCTGCGACCAATAACAGCGTCGTCATACCATTGAGAAAGGCATTTACAAAAGGAAGCATGGACACATCCATACTCCCCTCCATTCCATCAGGTCTTGGGCCGAGAATCAAAAATGCAACTGCGAGGCTGATCACTGCAGACACCACATAAATTATTCGAGTCCAAAAAGTATCATTATTCATAAGATCTTATCCATTAATATTGTTATAAAGAGCGCTGGAAGATAGATCACTGACATCCGTAATAGGGACCGTGCATTATCCATGCTAGAGTTTTTGGTCAATAAAAAACCTGAAAACAGATATCCTATACCAAGTAGCAAGGCACCATAGAAATATATCATACCCAATGTGTTCATATAGACTGGGACCAGAGAAACAGGTATCAGCAGTATGGAGTGCCATATGATCTGCCTGTTTGTCCTTTTTCCATCTGGCTCTACCACTGGAAGCATCTTTAGATGCGCTTTTTCATAGTCCTCTCTATACATTAGTGCTATGGCATAAAAATGAGGGTGTTGCCATAAAAATAGTATTGCAAATAAGATCCATGCCTCAGGATCCAATGACCCAGTAGCAGCAACCCAGCCTCCCAGAGGTGGTATTGAACCGGGGATTGCACCAATGGACGTATTGAGCCAGGTCACTTTCTTCAATGGTGTATAGACAAAAAGATATAATAATGTTGTGATCAATGCTAGGACAGATGTGAGAGGATTAATAAAAAAATACAGTAACCCAGTTCCAAAAAATGTGAGGAAAAGTCCAAATGATCTCGCGTGGTGAGGGTCAATGATCCCCGATGGTAATGGCCTTTTTTTTGTACGTTCCATTAGTAGATCTGATTCCATTTCAGCAAAATGGTTAAGTGCACCAGCACCTGAAGATACTAGACAGGAACCAACAAGAGTGATCAAGAACCTAACATGATCTGAAATTCCATCACCTCCGAGATAATAACCGAGTGCCGTCGATATAAGGATGAGAAAGGTAATGCTTGGCTTTGTCAACTCAAAATAGGCCTCTTGGATCGATGATGCTTTTATTGGAATGCGCTTCACCTACAACCTCAACTCCCTGACCAATTTTGAAATATCCTTTCTAAGTACCTTTTGACTGGCCTCATCAGTACCATCAAAATATTTTCTGATGTTTCCCTTGTGGTCTATCAGTACAAATTTGATGGCATGCCCTTGGGGAAGGTCGTCTGCATAGAGCATGAAACCATTCTTTTTTAGATCTTTGATCGCACTCATGTCCGACCAAAGAAATTGCCAGCGACCATCATCAACCCCAATAAGTTCAGCGTATTCCCTGAGCTTATCTTTGGTGTCAATGGAGGGGTCAACCGTTATCGAAACAAATTGTACCTCTTGCACATCATCAAAGTCTTTATACAAGCTAGACATATTGAGGGTCATCAGCGGGCAGGGTCCTGTACAACTGGTGAACATAAAATCCAATATTGTTATCTTTTTCTGCAAATTCTCATTTGAGAATGATTCTCCCCTTTGATTCAAAAAGGAGAACTCAGGCACTGGTCTCAATAACGGAATATCATATGATCTGTTCGCCTTCTCTATCACCCAGTTTGCACCTAGACCAAGGATAATGATCATTATTAAAATGTAATAGGTCACTCTACTCATAAGTAACTCTCGACCTTTGCCATGCAACATATTGGATACTGACCAAACCCAATATCCAAGATGCGATCCAAAGGTGAAAAAGTTGGATAAGGGGAATCACCTTTAAGAAAACAAGTATCTCACCAAGCACGATCTGTAGCAAGATCAACAATACAATGGTCGTTGATGTTTGGACCATCAATGACGATGGGTTCAAAGATCTCTTCACCGATCCATGCCATATAAAGATGGATAAAATGGTAATGAGAAGACCCAGTATGCTATGAGCATATTTAAATGGACCTAACATATCCAAAAGAAATTGTGATTCTACCATCGGATTCTCTTTACGTATCATCTCAAGCCCCCCACGTATCTCAGTGCCCAGAACAACCTCTGCGAGCAATGCAACTGCCATAAGACCAAATAGCAACTGCATATTAGATGGATAATCGCTATTCTTCTCAGCATCCGGGTTCTCTAAATAATAGACCTCTTGAGATGCATATAGTAATAACATGACTATGATAAGAGCAAAGAAAAGATGCAGGGTAATGGTCAAGGGATTAAGGACAGTATCCACAAGGACCGATCCCAACCAGCCCTCAAACAAGGTTAGAGAGAATGCTGAAATAAGCGGCCATTTTATACGCGGCAGATGTGAGTAATGCTTGAGCCCCAGGTATAGGGTTATTGCTATTGTAAGACCCACAAGCGCTCCAAACAATCGATTACAGTATTCTATCCAGGCCAATACCATATTGAACTTTGCCGGGTCTATGTGCTCAGGTAATTGATCAAGACTGGTTGGAGGAATCCATCGACCAAAACATTTTGGCCAATCTGGGCATCCCATTCCAGCGCCAGCTACTCTGACCATGCCACCGATGAAGATCAGTAGATAGGTGAGTGCTGTTGATAAGATGGCAAACGTTCGAAATAATTGCATAGACAACTCGTTAAATTAGAAATATTAAACACCTGTTTTTAGTAAACTTTTACACTTCAAATTCTATGACAATTGATTAAGTTTTACATCTTGGATATTATCATATTTCAAAAATAGAGACCTAATAAAATACATTATATCTAGAATGATCCTTAATAGAATAGAGATAGGAACATCCTGCACCATCCGGAAGAGTGGTGAGACTGGAAAAGTAAATAAAATATTTTTCTACCCAACAAAATTTGAGATCGAGTTTCCAGATGGCCATGTTGAACATCACTCATCCAAGGACATTGATTTTGAGGGTATTGAACAGGCCAAGGTAACATTAAGACTTCCAGAGGTTCCAAAAAATGGGATAGGAGACTCATGGTCTGACTGGTCTCCATTTAAGAGTGAAAGTTTTATGGAGCATCATTTTTCGACCTCAAAGGAGATCATGTGGGAGATGCTGACATCTTTGGAGATGTATAATGTCTGGTTCCATGGAATACAAAGGGCGTTACCCGTATTGGACACAGACCGATATGTCCATAAATACTCCTTCACCAAACTAGATCTAGAGCCCGGTGCCTATTTTAAGATAAGACCAATGACGATTGCCCCGTGGTTCACTTGTAGGGTCATGACCATGGAGAAAGAAAAAGAATTCGGTTTCACATTCAAGACCACACCTCTATCAACTGAGTATGTTCAATTCTCGATACGTGAGACAGACTTCGGAGTTTGGGTCAAATGCAGACGAACCTCTGAAGGATTATTCTCGATCCTCGATCAGTTTAATTGGCAAGAGAAATCAAAAAGTCTACAACGCTTGGATCAGATCGTACCAAAGACAAATCTCCAGACATCGGGTGATCAAGAATCCACTGGTGATTCCGCTGATCTACAATTTGGTGGCTTTGCATCTAAGCAAGATCACATTGACTATGCCATCAACATGGGCATGCAGGGAAACATGGATTATGTAAATGCCATACCTGAAAAACCTATAAGAGGAATGGCCAAGGCAGGCATTGTCAAGGCAAAGAGAACGGGCGAGTTACCACCCTGCCCGGAGAAGGTAGAAGGAGGCACTCCCATTGCCGAATCAAGTGGCGGAGGAGTCGATTCTCTATCAAAGGATGACCTGATCGCCTATTTGGTCAACAAGGGTCTTGATGGTGACATGGATACTGTAAATGCGCATTCAGATAAGATCATACGCGGGAAGACCAAGGCCATGATCGTCAAGATCGAGCGAGGGTCCATCGAACGACCCACGATGCCTGACATTAGTACGGGTGCCAAATCTACGGACGAGGACTCTGATCAGGTTGAGACAGATGAACAAAAGATGGAACGCTTGATCGCCAAGGGTATCGAAGGCGACATGGATGAGATAAATGCACTCGACAACAAGATTCTTCGTGGAAAGATAAAATCTGCAATAGTCAAGGCAAAACGTGCCTCGAAATAATGTCAGAGACCTCAAAGACAATACTGACCAAGACCCAAGTGATCTCAATGATCGCATGCACTATCCTACTGGTCATCTACATCACGTTGGTCACCTGGTTCCTCTAGTATAAATGTCATGGAATGGTTGACACTAGAATGGCTTATGAAAAATTTGGAATGGGCAGTGGCCCTATTGGCGATAGGTTGTATCATACTATTCTTTTTTCCAATCCTTCTAGGATGGCAATTGAGACAAGATGCAAAAAAAGAAGAATAAAATGATCCATGGACGCATTGCCTCTCATATCCATTCTCCTTTTTGTATTTGCATTTATGCTCATAAGTGAGATCATCAGGCTAAGAAAAGAATTGAGAAAACTAACAAAATTGACACGCCATATGCAGCAGGACATTGAAAAACTAAAGGCAGGCTCCAATGAAAAATAATTCTACTTTTCTCTTTGGTAGGACAGATGGTTATGGAATAAATTTCGCGGTCTTATTTTGCCTCTAATGAATAACACTACAATCATAGAAGACCAAGCAAGTGAATCAAGCCGCATCTATACGCTGTTCTATTCATTCTTCTTGGTGCCATTCATGATAGCGATCTTCGGTGCGGTATTCTTTCTATTGTTCAGATTCATCACCTATGAGACAAATGATGCGTCGGAACTTCTGAACCAGGTCAAACTGGGATCTGCAACAAAGAGATGGCAATCGGCCTTTGAACTTTCAAAGGTTCTGAATGACCCCGAGACGATCCCCCATGACATCACCTTCAAAAATCAAATGATATCGGCCTATGATCACGCGATCAATGACGATCCTCTGGTTCGCGCCTACCTCGCGATCGCGATGGGTGCGACAGGTGATCAATTCTATGGAAATGAATTGGTGGAGGGATTAGAGGATGAGGCACGTGAGTCTCGCCTCGCTGCAATCCAGGCAGTTGGAATGGTAGGGTCAGAAAATGCAGTGATGAAACTTATCGACATCATTAATAATTCAGACCACCAGGACGAGAGGCTGGCAGCGACCATGTCCCTGGGATTCATAGGCGATGATCGCTCGATCCCAAAATTAAATGAGCTATTGGAAGATGATGAGCCTAACATAAGGTGGGATGCTGCGATCGCACTTGCCAAAATGGGTGAAGACTCATCTGTCCCAGTTATTGAGACTCTAATGGATCGTGATTATTTGATGACATTTCCTGAGCTGGACAACAAAGAGATAAACAAGGTCCTACTGACCGCCATTGAGACCTCATCGGTCATTCGTGACGATCGCTTTGAACCAAGACTTGCTGAACTTGCGACAGCGGATGAGAACCTTACTATTAGGGATGCAGCAATAAAAACACTAAAGAGATCATACGATAGGATCATTTGAGTAATATGTCAGAAGAGAAGATAACTCCAAACGCATCTGTAGGCTCCTCAGCTGAAAATGCCTACAAGGGACCAGAGACAGATAGAAGAGGTTTCCTGAGTTGGTTGTCCCTTGGGTGGCTTGCATATATCGGTGTCACGGGTGGTTTCTTTACGATGATCGTTCGTTTTTTATTCCCAAATGTCCTTTTTGAGCCACCACAAACGTTCAAGATCGGATTCCCTGATGACTTTTCAAAGAACACTGTGGACATCAAATTTAAAAAAGAATTCAATGCATGGATCGTCAGGGATGAGGAATCCATCTTTGCCCTATCAACAGTGTGTACGCACCTTGGGTGCACGCCAAACTGGCTGCCGGTCGAGACAAAGTTCAAATGCCCCTGTCATGGAAGTGGCTTCAGAATGACGGGGATCCATTTTGAGGGACCCGCTCCCAGACCACTGGAAAGATTCAAGATAGGCCTAGCAAATGACGGACAGATCCTTGTTGACAAGACCAAGAGTTTCAAATGGGAAAAGGGTGAATGGGAAAACCCAGAATCATACTTGAAGGTATAGAACTTTAATCAATAGAATATTCATTAGAAATGGCTGATAACAAAAATAAAAAATCAATCTTACAGACCTTGGGAGAGTCACAGGTTTGGAAATCCATCATCAGGTCCGGTGTACCTCATACACGAAGACAAAGGATGCATGCGGTCCTGGGCAGTGTATTTCTGCACCTCCACCCCGCCAGACTTCCCAAACATGCAGTGAAATTGGGCTATACGTGGTGCATGGGTGGTCTGTCCTTCTTCCTGTTCGTTAATTTGACCATTACGGGTATCTTGCTCATGTTCTACTACAGGCCCACGGTTGAATATGCTTACACGGACATTATTGATCTGACAGAGCAAGTGCCACTGGGGATCATGAGAGAACTCCATCGTTGGGCGGCTCATGCAATGGTACTTGTCGTTTGGCTTCATATGTTGAGGGTCTTCATGACCGGTTCATATAAACCTCCACGTGAATTCAACTGGGGCGTTGGTGTACTGCTCATGACCATGACCATGTTCCTATCCTTTACAGGTTATCTATTACCCTGGGATCAGTTGGCCATATGGGCTGTTACTGTGGGATCGAACATGGCCAGGGCACACCCATTCATAGGGCACGAGGGTCCAGGGGCGAGTCTCCTGGCAATAGGAGACATCAATCTAGTTCATATTGGCTCCGATGTCAGGTTTGCTCTTATAGGTGGAAGATTTGTTGGTGAGGCGACCCTATTGAGGTTCTACGTGATCCACTGTATCGCAGTTCCTTTCATAATGATGATATTCATGGCGGTACATTTTTGGCGTATTAGAAAAGATGGCGGAATTTCAGGACCACTATGATGTTAGAGGCATTTAAACATACGGTAGACTATCTGTCAACGCCCACGATCAGTTTTTCATTACTGACGATCGTGACCCCCATTCTCTTTCCTCCAACAGACTGGTTTGATAACATAAACAGAAAATTGGGCTTTTACTTGCTCTGGACCAAGACGGGCCTTGTTGCTGCTCTGTCAGTCATCAGCTTCTTCTTTGTGGTTGGATACCTGGATGAGAATTTCAATGTGATCCTTACCAAGCCAGATAATTTCCCGATCGTATTGATGGTCTATTCCATCTTCTTCTTCATCTGGCTATCGATGCACAAGGCCTATATCAATGATGATAGGCTGGAGAAGGGCCTGAAGCCAATGGAATACAATGACCCTGATGACAAGGTGCTGGTCTGGCCAGATCTCGTATATATTGAATTCATCGCTCTTATTCTCTTTACTGTGTTCCTAGTGGTCTGGTCCATTCTCGTTGCTGCACCACTGGAAGAGCCAGCGAACCCTGCTTCCACACCAAACCCATCCAAGGCACCTTGGTATTTTCTAGGTCTCCAGGAGATGCTGGTCTATTATGACCCATGGATCGCTGGGATCTTGCTTCCTATGTTCTGCATATTAGGTCTGATGGCAATACCCTATATGGACATAAACAAAAAAGGAGACGGGTACTACTCATTCAAGGAGAGAAGGGTCGGGATCTTTATTTTCATGTATGGCTGGATCGTTCTGTGGCTCTTTCTCATTGTACTTGGAACATTCTTCAGAGGACCTAATTGGAACTTTTATGGACCTTTTGAATATTGGGACACCCACAAGGTCGTGGCACTGAACAATGTGAATCTTTCAGAATATTTCTGGGTGAAACTCCTTGGAAAGGGACTCCCTGAAAATATCCTATTGAGAGAATTTGTAGGTTTTCTTGTGGTTGGAGCATATTTGTTCATACTACCATTCATACTTGCAAAGACCTGGCTCAAAGAGATGTTCGAGGCATATGGCCCAATAAGATTTGTTGCGCTAATGACCTTTGGCCTTGTGATGCTCTCCCTACCTCTGAAGATGTATTTCAGGTGGGTGGTCAACTTGAAATACTTCATAGCCATTCCAGAATATTTTTTCAATATATAACCTATGTGCATAGATGTTTAAGAACGACGAAAGATATTGGGACATAAACCTATTAAATAAATGGTTTGC
>CALCSS010000010.1 GCA_937893835.1 uncultured Fidelibacterota bacterium | reverse complement strand
CAAAGAATTCCCGGATACGCTGAATGCTATTTTGTCATCAAAATGGTCTAGCGACAGCACACTGACCCTTCTACCTTACAGCAGTGATGTGACACTGCCGTACAATGAGTTGTATGTTGAGATGGAGGGCTACATAAAGAAACTGAGGTATCAGTTAGGGTTTGCATGGACCAATAATATTCCAGAGTACCATGTGATCTATAACTCAAGTCGAAATGGCCTGTGGGATGAGACTGAACCTTTTATTGATGACAATGGTAATGGTTCATGGGATGATGGGGAGGCATATACAGATCACTACAGTATTGTGAATGAGAGAATAGAAGCAAAGTATCAGAATGCATTTACCTTGCCTACATTGTTCAACTATAAGTTTTCCAGTGGATGGAGTCTAGATCTGAAATATGAGGTTCAGAGGCTGGAGAAAGGAACCAGTTATATTAATACTCTATCGGCAGATGAAGTATTTGAAGATCTCGATGGTGATGGAGAATGGGATCCCGCAGAGGAACTCACAGACCTTGATGGTGATGGTGTTTGGGATGATGCGGAACAGAGTTGGTATGATTGGTGGTTAAATGGTTGGATCACTGACGATCAGCTACCGGAGTTTGATCTAAATGGTAATGGGATATATGATATTGGAGAGGAATTCTCAGATTCAGATGGTGATGGTATCTGGGACCCGGCAGAGGAATTCACAGACCTTGACGGTGATGGCGTATGGGATGATGCTGAGGAGTTTGATGATGTGAATAATGATAATATATGGACGGAAAGCGGGGTCTATGTTGATAGTAGTAGGTCTAACTTTTATGTTTTGGATGAAAATAATGATGAAAAGAGATCCATGGATTTTCAATATAATCATATGATAACCGTAGGCCTTGGTAGATCACCCCACTGGTCTTTGTCGCTTACAATAGAATCAAGTTCGACCCATGAATATGGTCCAAAAATTCCTAGTATCACCAATCCACTGGAGAAGTTCATTGGTAACTTTATGGATCTAGAAAATAAATGGATTGCTCTAGACCTGATGGTGAACATCAATGACAATACACGATTGGACATCATGTATGGCACGCTCAGAGGAGGAATCATCTGTAGTAATGGTATCTGTAGGTATGTTGAACCATTTGATGATGGATTCAAGTTGAGCCTTACATCGGTTTTTTGATGTATCTCATGATCGCATGATAGTTATAATTTATTTTTTTACATTCTTTGATTAAGTTCAAGGCAATCAAATGACCAGATTTAAATCCAATAGTAGATACATGCTCATCCTATTTTTGATGTCTGTCTGTTTCGGGCAAACATTGAATGTCGGTGATACTTTACCAAGCGGTTTGGGATTCTCATGGTGTGGGAATAATGGAGCATTGGGTCAATACGATAGTTTATTCTTTGATGACTTCAATGGCGCGACCAATGATAGGGGTGTGTACTCTGTAATTTGGATTCAATTATTTACTTCTTGGTGACCATATTGCGAGGCGGACGCCCCGATAATCCAAGAATTTTACGATACATATCAGGACTCAGGACTGGTCATGCTGGGCATGGGTTTTGACTGGGGTCAGCCATTCACTTGTGAAAGTTGGGTAGATGATCTTGGACTTACTTTCCCCATTCTTGATGATGATACTGATGGAGATGGAGATGGAGGCGAAGGCTGGGAATTATTTGCCCTGCAAGAATTCATACCTTATTATGTAGTGATCAATCATAATATGGAGATTATCCATTCATCATCAGAGTGGAATGATGGTGGTAATAATATTATGAGTCTGGTTCAGGATGCATTAGAGGAATGTGGGACTCTTTGCCTTAGTCGATGTAGTGCCATCGCTGGTGATGTTGATGGTACCGAAAATGAAACTCACGAGCCGATCATCAATTTGATGGATCTATTGCGCCTTGCTGACATAGTTGAATCTGGACAGGAAATTGATGAGTGTCTTGCGCTTACAGGTGACCTATCCAATGATGGACTGGTCGATATCATAGATGTATATGCCTTTGCCACAATGTTGGTAGAAGGCAATTTCGATAATTGATCATCATTGATGATTGCCTTTTAATATGACTTTAAATTAATTTGTCCTTACCATGGTAAGGACTACTATGAATAACTTCCCTAATAAGCTACCATGTTGACAAATGGTGATTTTGAAAACTAATACGAATAAATAAAGTTATAATATGATAATAAGAACACTTATAATTTCCTTTCTAATGGTAACTATGACCATGGGGCAGGGGAAATTACCAAATGTAAGATTAAAAATGCTTGATGGAAGTTCAGCCAAGTTGTATGACTTCCTCAAAGATGGTCCCATGA
>CALCSS010000009.1 GCA_937893835.1 uncultured Fidelibacterota bacterium | reverse complement strand
CCTGTGTTAACTATTTAAGTTTCCGAAATGATGAAGTTAGCATTGATTCAGATCATGGAGACGCTTTTAAACTGATGCCACTAATTGCTGGTAGCCATATGGTGTCCCTTACCCATAACGGTGAATATTCTCTAGACATAAACAATTTACCGTTTGAATATGAAGGAACGATGTCAGTGCCACTGGATGTCATGTCCCTTACTGTAGAGGATAACAATTACGTGACAGGTTCACAGGCAGTGTCGATGAGTTGGAACCTTGAGGATCTACCAGAGCACATTGAATTGACACTGGTGGATAACCTCACAGGTGAGATGGTCTACCTAGGTCAGGAGATGAGCCATACCTTTACTACGGAGCCCAAGGGAAGTTTTAGTGCGACCTACGATGATGCCGTGGCTATCTATCCATTGGTTGGAGAGGCACGCTTTGAGTTGCAGTTGTCCTATGGTGCCCTTGACAATGCTCCAGCGGAGGTAATGCCAATGGACTATGCCTTGAGCCCGGTCTATCCGAACCCATTCAACCCGAGTGCCACGGTTCGCTTTGATGTACCAGAGGTAAGCAGGGTTGAGCTTCAGGTCTATGATGTGACGGGAGCCTTGGTGGAGACACTATTGAATGATAGGATGACCCCAGGCCAACACCAGTATACCTGGAATCCACAGGGACTGGCCACAGGCACATATTTCTTGAGATTGAATACAGCAAACCAGACCTTCACTCAGAAGGTCACCTATGTTAAATAGGAGAGATGAGATGAAAAGTATTATGAGACAAGCCATTTTAGTAGCAATGACCATGAGTACCTGGCTGATGGCCCAGGGCATCACTCTGCCGGATGAACCGTCACAGGCACCTATTGGGGGTCTTGGACTTCTAGCCGCTCTTGGGGGTGCAATGGCCTATAAGAAACTGAGAAAGAAATAATTTAGAGCACCATCCGTTCAGGCGCATATTCAGATCAATTCGTTGGTTCTGAATTTTGTATCTGATTGATGACCGTTATATCTCCGCTTTCTCCATCAATATCACAAACATACCAGTATCTACCACTTCCATCAACGGGCACTTGAATGGTCTCACCATCACATGTTGGACTGTTATATATCTGGATACTCCCACCAGATTCCTGGAAGCTTCCGCTCGATGAATATTGATATATGTAGTAGATATATGTACCACTGAACGACTGTTTGATCGTAATCGTCTCAGGACCATATCCATCTGTATCATCAACGTCCAGGGTTGCAAATGGTGCAAAATCAGCACTCCCTCTGTTGCTATAACTGATATGATGGGTCTGACCTTCGATCTCTGGAGTCTTCAGATGAGAGTCCAGATCATTGGGAGAAGATCCCCAATTCAGGACCATTCTGATCTCCCCTGGCTCTGGGAAGGGACTCAATGAAAAATTAAATGTAAATAAACTAGAAGAGTGATCTTCAGGTATCTCAAAGGAACCATCATACGGACAAAATGAATCGATCAATGCGGCCACTTGATACATTCCACCCTGTAAGGCAAGGTAGAAGTTATACTCGCCACTATCGTTGGTCATGACCGATGACTCACCAATGCTAACACTAACACCTTCCAGAACCGTACCATTGACCGCATTCGTTACTGTTCCACTAATGATCCCACCTACAACACGAATTGAGACTGATGCAACGTCCGATGCACCAACCCCATCTGCTGCTTTACAGGTCACATGATAGTAACCACTTTTATTTGGTGCTGTCCAAAGTGCAGTATCCCTGTCTGCCGATATATCACCACTGGAAGACTGCCACTCATAAGATAGTTTATCCTTATCACTATCCTGAGCCTCACAGACCAGAACAACCAAATCCCCTGATCTGGCAATTGAATCGCTTGCAGTGAGTGAGATAATCTCCACAGGGCCATTCTTCATCTCACATCCTGATAAGATCAAAAAAACTAGAAAAGTTAGATAAATATATTTAGTGCGATTCATTCAACAGTTACATCGACCGTGGAGATATCCATACCATTGAACTGGTCTGTCACAGTACATGATATGGAATATTCTCCTAGTTCATCTGGCGCGATCCAGATTGCATTATCATCATTGTTCTCTGACACGATCTCGCCATATGCACAGGACCAACTATATTCTAGACTTTCATTTTTCATCATACTTGATTCATCATCATCACTTGCCTTGCATGTCAGGGTCACTATACTTCCAGATGGTGCAGGATTTGGATTTGCGATGATCGAACTGATCACAGGCTCATAATTATGTAGACAACTGGTGAAGGTCAAGATAAGAAAGATGGTCAATAAAATCAGATCGATCGATCGTGTTCTATATTTATATCTATTCATACCATTAAGATAAAACGATTTGATTCATGATAATCATATTTAATGCTAATACTCTAATAAGATAATTCAAATGACTGCCATCACACATAAAAACCCAGATCAATCAAATCCAAGGATTAAGGCAATGACGGAATAGACATCATTAACATCAACAGAATCATCATTGTTAAGGTCATATAAAAAATTGTAGTCCATATTCATTTGTATGTGATCTAAGATGAACAGAATATCCAATACATTCAATTGGCCATCATGGTCAACATCACCAATCTCATAACTCAGAGAAAAATCATTGAAGAACTCCCAAGCCAGATCACTAGCATTTATATCCATGTTCCCATATGCACCCGGCCAATCATGCCCACCATTTATGACCTTATATAGCCAAACCTCATTATCATTGGTCCCCTCTAGGTATTTTTCGGTCACGACATAACTGCCATCATTTTCATAGGTGTTAGGCAGAGTATCAAAAACAACCGAGTTACAGTTATTTATCTCTTTCCAGAATTGGATGGCAGGATCAACACCTAAATAGGGTCCCCAACCATCTACATCTTCCAAGTCTCCATACCACCATGATACGTTATCATTGGTACCATGAATCTCCAAAAGAGGCATTGGTCTTTCCGGTTCACAATTTTCAAAGATCCACTCCATCATGACACCTGCGATAGGTGCTACTGCTCTAAAGTAACTGGAAGCTTCACAAGCAAGTAAATAACTCAGGTCTCCCCCATTTGACATGCCGGTACTAAATGTATTGACCTCGCTTAAATTGTATTCAGACTGAAGATATTCAGCCAAGGCGACAACAAATCCAACATCATCAACCGTTTGATTCCAATGAAATGAATAGCCTACATTAAAAAATGTGTTTCCAAAGTCATCCACCAATCCTTGCGGATAACAAACTGCAAATCCATTTTGATCAGCGATCTCATTGATGCCTGAGTATCCCATAATACTTTCGGCAGAACTTGTGTATCCGTGAAAGACAAAGACCAGTGGTGATTCAGGCTCTATATCCTCAGGAATATATAGATGGTACTGCCTATCGATACCTCCATGATAAAAATCTTCTAGCACTGGCTGACCAAGAGAAAAACTAGCCAGAAAAATTATCATTGAGGTACGGAGCATAGCCTAATCTAATTATTTCTAAAATTATTATGAATATCGTAGAAGATCATTCCACCATAGATCAAAGAAAAAAGAGTTGATCACCATTATTGATCAATAGGATAAATTCTGGTACTCTATTATTTTTCTATCCAATAATTTTATAATAAATGGCGGGACAATGAAAAAACTCTATTTGATCTCTATTCCATTTTTTATTTACTCGTTCATTCTATCAAATGAGATCGAGAAAAATAAAATTTTAAACATCATGGTAGACCATAACTACGACCTTCGCGATAAAAACCATGATGAAATTGACGATTATTTTTACTTCCCATTCTCTTATAATGATGATAATGAAACAAAAACAGTGGCAAATATTCGAGAATTAAAAAAATTATTGAAAAAGTTAAACAAGGATCTTCCCCGCGATCATTCCCATAAGGATTGGAAAAAAATGAATGTTAAGATCTTGAATGATAACATAGCACTTGTCAATGCCATGTACTCTAGAATAGATAATAACGATGAGAACTATTTTACTGGTGCGGCCATGTACTCATTCAGGAAGGTCGATAATGTATGGAAGATATTTTCAATAACACCCTTCAAACCTTACAACTACTTTGAATTTGAATGAGTGATCTACAGAGATCATTGAAAGGGCCACATATTATTTTCATTTTAAAACAAAGATACGCATTCATACCTAGGTCACTGCCGATCATACTCTTATTGATCTGTTGCGCATCTCCCATCGATTATTTTGGAAATGAAGTAGACATCAATACAGATAGGATATTCCTAATCAAGATGAGAAAAGATAGGACTGACAAGGATCAGTACACATTGATCTTTGTTGAACAAAGAGGAGATCATTCAAAAAATACAAAAATGAAAAGGCAGAAGACCTTAGAACGCTATGTTGATCTCATTAAAAGTTTTTATGGTTACACTGAACATGATATCCTTGACGAAAGAGAAAGAGGTATTATTGAACCAAGGTATTACGTTACCGTAAAATTCAATTGACAATATATTAGATCCTAAAAATGCACATACTCACACCCCTGAAATGACAAGAGCTGAAATGAATTGGAAGATATTTCGATCAGTCCTTCCTCTGGTCGCCTTGGTCGCATTTGCATATTATACTAGATCTCTAAAACCTGACTATTCAAAGAAAGAGCCCATACTTATCACGGATTCTGATGAACTCATATGGAGATTCCAAATGAATGAGGGAACGGAATTAATAAATCAAATAGTGCAGTTTGAGGGCAAGATCACAGGATTTGACTCTTTACTCATCATAATGGACCATCGATTGATATGTGCTCCTGATTCTTCAGGCCACATCAAAGTGGATATTGGGGATTCAATTACATTGAAAGGAAGATGTTTGGGCTATGATGACCTCCTTGATGAATTAAGGCTCGATCATGTGGTGCAGGTCATGAACTGAACCAATAGGCCATTTTCACCATAAAGGTATTGACTGACTCAGAACCCAACAATTTATCCATTCCATCATCTAACTTCAGTTCAACATCCGTGACCTCATAATGGTCTCTCTGCTGCTGCCAGACCAAGAACAGTGATGATCCTGGTCTAAAATCCCACTTGAGTATGAAATTTGAACGCAATGAAAGAAAATTAAATCCCCGGATGTAGTCCCTTGATAGTAGAAAAGGCATGGCAGCACCACCACTCCCATCCGGATCGATCTCTAGTGTCTCAGTGTCGACCTCAGAGATTTTATCAATACCATAAACCATGAAATCATACTTACCAGGGTAAAGAAATTCCTTTAGGCCCTCATAATCATAGTGCCCCAACTCTGGTTGTAAGAAGAATTGGAAAGATAATTTTGGTGATTGAATGAAACTTGCCTCAAATGTCAGTCCTCTAGAACTAGCACTAATGTCTGAGAATACATATCGTGCGCCGTTGGTCTCAGAGGCCAGTGGATCGGAGATGGTGGTGATGTATTGGTCCGTATCAAATTCATTATTCGTAAATATGTCGAGTTCAATCTTCCATTGAGGATTGGGTCTAAAATTAACGCCAGTTCTAAATGACCTATCGTATTCACCATCCTCTGCACTCCTATTGCCAATACGCAAGTATCCATTCATTTTTTTTCTTCTGTCTGTCCTAATACTGATGTTAAGGCGATCGTATATGGGAATGCTAGCAACGGGTCCTCCTCTTGTCAAATGGCGGTTAATACCACCAAACGACCTTCCATAATCCAATGACATGGAATACCAGTTATGGAAACGAATCCACAGGTCTGAATTAATTCCTGAACTTCCATCGCCCCAAGAATAATCCCAATCCTGCCAGGTACCAAAGCTCAATGATATGATCTGCCAATATTTTTTTGGAACAAAATCTTCATACTCAATTGAACTATTTAATTTTCTTAGATTTGCCGATCTCATATAGCCCAGCTCATTCACATCGTAACCAGGAGAGGATTGTCCGAATGTGAGAGAGCCTTTGAGATTCTTGCCAGATATCTTTGTCAAACTTATCTCTGACCCCACTCCCGATAGACTTGTCAATGTACTGTCAACATTGATATCGTCACCAGGACTTTGAAAATAGTGACTTGAATTTCGTTGCATCTTAGTGATGATGTTTTGGTGCCCCTCTATGATAGACCTAGCGGTATAACCACTCAAGATCCAAGACGGATCTGGCAGGGCATATTCTAGATCAGCACCTATAACAAAGGCATCTTTCAGGAATGATGAATCCAAATACGCGGTCGATAGATCTTGTTTCCTATGAGTCATAAAGCTACCCAAGACAACCTTTCCACCTCTCATATCTTGCTTTAATCGCAATACGAGTGAGTTTGCAAGTGGTTCTATAGAGTGTGACCTTTTTTGACCCAAAGAATCAATGTAGGACGCTTTCTCCTCCCTTGTTACCGCATCTAGAATACCTATTGAAAGACCACTTTTTGTCTTCCCACTAAGTTTAAGTGCAGTAAGGATATTTGTCTGTGATGGGTAATCCTCAAACTGACTCCCTCCATCGGTAACATATCCTCTAGGTTCTCTACCAATCCTGCGAGAATAAAATAGATTAGAATTACCAGATGAAAAGGAGCGAGTCCTTCCAAATTGGAAGATATCTGTACCCTCCAAGAAAAATGGACGCCGTTCCTCAAAAAATGTTTCAAATGCTGATAGATTCAAATTCGCTGGGTCTGCCTCCACCTGTCCAAAATCTGGATTTATGGTACCCGTCAAGGTAAAATTGGAACCGATCCCCACCTTGAGATCAACTCCCAAGTTTCCTGAGAGATCATTCTTCTCCCAATAGGGATTGGATTCAGAACCATCTTCTTGATAATTCTTTCCAGCAAAATAGGGTAAGATCTCAAGTCGTTTTTTTTGTTTGGGTAATTTAAGTCCTGTCAAATTTCCAAAATGAGATACAAAACCTTTGGTCTCCATCAAGATGGGTGCCCAAAAACTTTCCTCACCATAACGTGCTGTTCTTCGATAAAAGTTCAAACCCCAAACCTGATCATTCTCAGATGGATTGTACCTAAGTTGAGATAAGGGTATCTTCATTTCCGTGGACCAACCATCATCCAAAATAATTGATTTTGCCTCCCAAACCGCATCCCAAGAATCATCAGTCTCAGTATCATTATAGTGAAGCATGTCACGTATTGATCCACTTGGATTCACATGGAAACCAAAGCATGTTCTTCTATCAAAGTAACTATCAATTCCAATTGCGAACCAATCTGAGTATCCCCACCCATCTCTTCGAATTACCTGACGTGCTATTGAATCTGGGGAACTATCATATAAATATGCACCTACATATATATACTCATCGTCCATGGCCAGCCTGATCTCTGATCTATTCCTAGATGGAGCTCCTGGCTGTGGGTCTTTTTGAATAAAACCTGTTATTGGAGGGCCAGTGTTCCATATTGTCTCGTCCAAGATCCCATCAACATCAACATTACCATCCAACTTCAAGATCTCATATGATGGTCTCTCAGAGTCCACCGCCAAACAAAAAGAAAAAATTAGAATGGAAATAAATATGTTTTTCATTGTGATCATTTTAAGTATATAACCTTCCTAGTGATCATTTTCTCAAGTCCCTTTATCCTCAATAGATAACAACCTGAAGAAAATCTATTCTTAAAATCTATTGGAATTTTCAAATGACCAGTTCCTGTCAATTTAATGACCTTCGATACCATTATCTGTCCGGTCAATGAAATAAGATCCATTCTCAATTCATTAATTGGCTCATTGATGTAAAGGTCCAACTTTAGGTCTGAATTGAAAGGATTGGGATATAGGTTTTGTAATTGAAAAGCATCAGCAACTAGCTCGCCATCCACATTCAATCCAGAATTTGATGATCCTGGTGTAGGGGTGAGATGCCCCCAATCGTCTTGACCATCTGAAATTCTACCGTATGAGATATCTTGCTCTTGAGTGGGAAAATTAATTGAATCCAATACAGTCTCACCATCTGGCAAGACAAGGCCCAAGAATTCTCCATTTGATGATAGTTTGAAATTTGTGTGCAGTTCACCCTGGTCCTGATCCTCATCACACCAGATCACTATATGACCTTGTGGCTCAATGATCGAGCCTGAGTCAGGGAACTGCCATTTGGTCAGATCATCTGACCTGTCAGTAAGAAAGCATCCTCTGAGATCAATGACCTCATTATCGGAATAATTATGAATCTCGACCCAATCTTCAAATTCACCGCTCTCGTCCATATTGATCGTCTCATTCTTTGCAAGTAATTCATTGATCACAACCGGCTGTTGATACACCTGTTCTATGACCTGGAATGTCTTAAAATCATAGACAGGAAATCTATCGCTTCCCTCTTCATTTCCTGCCACTACATACCAATAATAATTGCCCACATCCTCAACGATCACATCAGCGACCCATAGATCATGATCTTCCACACGTTCACTAAATAAATTTGGCTGGAAAGATGGGGTACTGGAGTTCCATGATTGTTCTCCCTCCTTTGCATAAAATAAATGAAAATTTATAGGGTCTCCAAACATTGACATCCTAATTCTAACAGTGTCTCCTTGGACAATGATCCCATCATC
>CALCSS010000008.1 GCA_937893835.1 uncultured Fidelibacterota bacterium | reverse complement strand
CCTCGATATAAGAGCACTATATGAAAGGGAGAATGCCGTCATATAACTAGTGAAGGTTCCTAATTCATCACCAGTTTCACTCGTCCTAATTTGCTCACCTAGATTTAGAAATATCAAATGACCTCCTACAGTACCAAGTGTAGGATATTTTTTTCGATATGCAAGAAATTCATAATAGAGGTCATCAGCAAGGCCTGGTAACCAATTCACATGCATCATAGCCAATTCTCTGCCTTCTAAGAAACCAAGTCCTGCTGGATTCCAGTAACTGGCGTAAGCATCATTGGCAACAGCAGTCTGGGCCTCACCCATACCGCCTGCCCTGGCACCTGGTGCTATAAGTAGAAATATTGCTCCAGCCTCACTCTGAGCGAGGACTGGATTCATCAGGGCCATCATTATTGACAGCACAATCCCTGAACGCTTCATTGAACGTCTCCTATTAGTATTAATAATATATAACTCAGCCCCTTGGGGGCAATAAAATAGCGTTTAAGGTATTGGATTGCTCCTGTATTGATTGTCCTGAATATATCTTTTGAAACCTCTCATAATCAAGTAATGATTATGAGATAGGATCTTGTCGTTTTAGTGAAATAAACCAAGGGTCAAGAAGGGCAAATATGTGATGAGCCCAACTGCAAATAGTTTTATTATAAAAAATGGGAGCGTTGCCTGGTATATCTTTGGCATAGGTTCGTCAAACCTGTATGCCGAAAGAAACAGGTTCATTCCGACTGGCGGTGTCAAAAAACCTAGTTCGAGATTCGCTATGAAGATGATCGCCAAGTGTACGGGTTCTACCCCAAAATATGTGCCTAAGGGGGCAATAAGTGGCACAATGACTATGATCGCAGAGAATATGTCCATCAGACAACCAA
This sequence comes from uncultured Fidelibacterota bacterium, assembly GCA_937893835.1. GTDB lineage: Bacteria > Fidelibacterota > Marinisomatia > Marinisomatales > UBA1611 > NZWG01. The sequence continues at coordinate 7,733 of CALCSS010000008.1, read as the reverse complement.
CGATCAATAAGAATATGTTCAATAAGAATAGAAAGACATACTTGTTTCCTATGGTTACCTTTGCCCATGATAGAATGATCATTGGTATCTGTGCATCAACCAAATAGCTTGTTAATCCCATCGCAACACCCAGTATGATTAGAACCCCTCCGATTAGAGTCGCACATTCTATGACTATGGCAGGTAGTTCCTTTAGCTTAATATCTCTGTATATAAAAAACTCTATAACAAAAACATATATGACAGTTATTGCAGCTGTTTCGACCAAGGTGGTAAATCCACCAAATACTCCAAGTAAGATCAATATAGGTAAAAATAGCTCCCACTTTGTCTCCCAAGACACCCGCATAGCATCCTTCGGAATAAACTTTTTTAATTCGATCTTATTTTTTCTTCCTTGAAAGACTGACCATGATGAGATCAATACAATGAGCAATATTCCAGGTATCAACCCAGCTATGAAAACATCCTTAACAGAGACACCTGCCGTCACACCATAGATTATCAGAGGTAGGCTTGGTGGAAACAAAAGACCAATGGATCCTGAAACAGTGATCAGACCCAATGAGAATGAACGACTATAACCATCTTTTATGAGCATCGGTAATAGAAGACCACCCAGAGCCAAGATCGTAACTCCAGAGCCACCTGTCAATGCAGTAAAGAAACCACACAATAATACAATGACCACTGGGGTTCCTCCTGGAATCCATCCAAATAGTTCTCTGAACACATTGACCAAACGCTCAGATGCTCTACTTTCAGCTAGGATATAACCAGCAAGTGTAAAGAGTGGAATAGTGGGGAGTGTTGGTGAGACAACTATTCTATACGCTTCAGCGGGTATAGCTGATATAGGAGTATAATCTGACCAAAACATTAGAATCGCCAATCCCCCAAGACCGACAAAGATCGGAGCCCCATAGAATATTGATAGCATGATGACCACTACACCAATATACACGACCGGAATGAGATCAAACATCCATTCAGTAAAACCACTTATTGATAGCAATAGACTGATACCTATTAGGGTAAATCGATGTAGGTGTTTTTGATAACTACTTAAATAGACATGAATTGCCATTAGCCCAAATCCAATAGGCATGATGATCTGTGCAAACCAGCGAGGTATATTGGGCGCGATGTCAATCGGATAATCCATTTCAATCTTGACCAATTCCCAACTACCCCATGCCAGAGACACCAGGACCAAAAAGGTGGTGACCTTGGCGATCCATTTACCAAGATCGATATTCTGTTCTCTGTGGAATATCGAGTCTCTGGTCAAAGCCAATAACTTATTCCGCCTAGACGCAAGGACTGCTCCCAAAAATCCGATCCATAGGGTGAAATGCTGTACAAGGATCTGCGAGGCGGGTATGCTATTAAGATTAAATAAGCGAGTAAAGGTTTCTATAAAGGGCAGCACGGTCATCGATGAGAATATCACCAACGCGAGTGTCTCTTCGCCTATCCCTTTTATTGGTGACTCAAATGATCTAGGATCTTTGCCCATTAGGCAATCAATTATCGGTTAATCTTATGACCGTATCGTATATGCTCTCTGGAATGATATTGCCTCTTAAGTATTTGCTGACTCGATCGACCTCTGACTGCCAGAGTTCCATTTCACTATTATTGATCTTGTGTATGGTCAGGCCATATTGTTTCATTGCCTCTATTGCCTGCTCCTCTGCCTTACGATTTGAATCCATATACTTATCCTGAATGGAATGCGTTATGTTGATTAGATCATCGTGGTATTTCTTTGGGATGCGATTCCACGTCTTGATATCAACAACTATTCCAGCCATGAGGACTCCCCATTTCAGATTCAGCATATGGTTGGCAATACCAAAGGATTGTTGGGCCAAGGCATAGATCGGTGGCATTGGTATTGTATTGATAAGACCAGTCTGGAGTCCTGATAATATGTCGGTAGTGGCCAAAGGAATTGGATTATACCCTGCCTTTTTCCATACTTGTTCCCATTTGAAGTCTCCTGCCCAAGTAAAGAATTTTCTCTTTTTTAGATCAGCAGGAATTTTTATTGGCTCGGCTGAGAACCAGTATACCCAGGTCAGTTCCCCTAGGTATAGGAGCTTGAATCCATTTTCCTCCAGTTTGGACTCAAGGTCTGGAAGAAGTGCATCGGTCACTGCCTGAACATCCTCAGAACTTTGATAGACCAAAGGTATGAAATACCCAGAGAATTCAGATACGATCTCCGATAGTCCCTCAGCCGTCATGCCTGCTGCATGTATCTGCCCTATTCTCATCTTTCGAACCATATCACGTTCATCACCTAAAACACCACCAGGATAGATCCTCAGTTTGACCTTCCCCTTCGTGGCATCCTTCCATTCTTGCCCCATTTCTATTAGCATCCCATGCCAATCTGTTCCCTCTGGAGCCAGCGTTGCCATCTTGACAACGATATCTCGTGACAAGGCAAATGATAACAAAAATAAAATTATTGTAACTGTCCTTCTCATTCTAAAAAGTACTCATCTGTCTTTGTTAATAACCATTTTGCTCTACTTTTGGCTATAAGATTACTTAATTCATGGTCGCTATTGGGAATGATGTCCATTTCTAATACATAATTTAGCTTATCTACAAAATCTTTCCTCTCTTGGAATGTCTTATGAATGGACTCGGCGTAAGTTAAATAAGGTCCAGCATCCATTCCATTTGATGATGATATGGTTTTATTAAAATAATAATCAACGGTATCACGAAGCATTGTCTCACTAAGATCGGACCTAGTGGTCGTAAAACTCATCATGGCAGAATATAATGATCCATGATTCCATTCTGAATCAATTTGAATGCACTTGTTCAATAATCTTCCAACATAGGGTAAGTTGATCAACTCGAAAGGATTTCCCCTACTGGAGCCTATGGCCCCTCCAATTGATGCTGCCAACCAATACATATCACTCACATCTTCTTGTTTAAAATCAATTTGGGCATCTTTTTTTAACCAAGTATTGAATTCTGGATATCTATCAGACATAATTGACATACCTGAATCCTTTGCCTCATTAAAAATGATATTGGCCTTTTTATATTCATTCAACCCTTCAAGATAATTATCATCTATCAACCTATCGGCTTGTTCCATTATGATGCCAAATCCATACTCAACCCTAGTTTTTATAAGGAGACGTTCATGCTCTATGGATCTTGATCTATTATTTTCTAATTTTTTTATTTTTCTTTCAAAGTAGACAGACACCAGTTTGGGTTGCTCTAATAAAAAGGCCTTGGGGACACATGAAAAGAATACTAAGAATACTAAGAATGTAATTGGCCTGTGATATCTCAAAAGAGCTTTTAGATAGGATCAGTGTTTGTAGATCGGAAAATTTGAACAGAGATCATTGACCTCTAAAAGAATATTGGAAAATAGGTTCTCATTCTCAGGGTCACTCATTGCCTTGTCCATCCATTTGACCACCTGTCTCATCTCAGACTCGCCCATTCCTCTAGTTGTTATTGCAGGAGTGCCTACCCTAATTCCACTTGTCACAAAGGGGCTTTTTACATCGAAAGGTACCATATTCTTATTCAATGTGATACCGGTCTTCCCTAAGATGTTTTCCGCATGCTTCCCTGTAATATTCTTATTTGTCAGGTCAATGAGCAATACATGTGTATCAGTACCACCTGATACTAGATCATAACCTAGTTTTATAAATTCATCGGCCATGGCCTTTGCATTTTTTACCACTGATTCTGTATACCCTCTGAATTCTGGTCTAAGTGCCTCACCAAATGCAACTGCCTTTGCAGCAATCACATGCATCAATGGTCCACCCTGGATACCAGGCATGACAGTAGCATCAATGAGTTCAGACACCATCTTTACACGACCAGATTTTGGTGCTACCTTACCCCATGGATTCTCAAAGTCCTTGCCCATCATGATTATTCCACCTCTAGGCCCTCGCAGGGTCTTATGTGTAGTACTGGTGATGACATCGCAATATTTCATTGGCGAGGGATGTACGCCTGTTGCCACGAGTCCGCTTGGATGAGCAATATCCGCCATGAGATACGCTCCCACAGAATCTGCAACCTCTCTAAAATCTTCAAACTCAATAAATCTAGGGTATGCACTTCCTCCACAAATGATGAGCTTGGGTTTATGCTCCAATGCTAAACTTTTTATCTCATCAAAATCTACTCGCCCAGTTTCTTTGGACACATGATATGAAATTGAATTATAAAGTTGACCTGAAAAATTCACCATGCTGCCGTGAGTAAGATGTCCACCATGGGCAAGGTCAAGTCCCATTATCACATCACCTGGTTTTAGAAATGTCATAAAAACAGCCATATTGGCCTGAGAACCTGAATGAGGTTGCACGTTGACATAATCTGCATCAAAAAGTTTCTTCAGACGATCACGAGCCATATTCTCAGCCTCATCAACAACCTCACAACCACCGTAATAACGTTTGCCTGGGTAACCCTCTGCATATTTATTGGTCATCACACCACCAGCCATCTCCATCACAGCCTCACTGGTGAAATTCTCTGAGGCTATCAATTCCAACGTGGATTCTTCTCTAACAGCCTCCCTTTCAAGAATATGAAATAACTCGGGATCGCTATTCTCCAAATGATTCATTTTCTATTTCCAGCCGTCTTCTGCCTTCAATGATTCAGTGACCCAATCATAGTCTGAGGTGGTAGCAGATATACTTCGATTTCTCTTTACCTTATCTTCCGCCATGAACCATTGTGCTTTCCCATATAGAATATCTTTTTCATTTTCCTTTAACCAGGTGCTCTTGGATAATCCTCTATAACCCTTCTTCTCTGCTTTGACAAAATAGTCATACGCAAGCTTTGCGATCAATCTATCATCATTGGTAAAAGGGTTCTGGCGAAAATTGTCCCAACCATAATAGTAGACCTTGCCTTTTTGACCCAGCCCATTACCACTCTTATTATCAAGACTGACTGCCTTGTCTGCCCATTTGAGTGCCTGCCTATAATCATTATTCTCAAGATATGCATCAGATATATTAATTGCAATGCGACCATCTCTTGGATCGATCTTAAACAACTCCTCATATGCCTTTGCGGCTCGACCAAGATCATCTACTGCCTTAGTAGCCTCCGCCAATTTTCTGTAGGCTCGTTTACTACTAGGGTCTTGTCGTATAAGCTCATCCAGTACTGGTATGGCATCCTCATATTGATCGGCCTGGGTCAATCTATCTGCATAGTCCAATCCATAACTTAGATTTGCAGGGTTGTCCTCATATCTCTTTCTATAAACATCAAGGGGGTCCCTCCCGCTACTTTCAAATGCCATTGCTAATTCGCTTTGGGCAATCTCATTCCCTTCATCTAGTTTAAGGATCTTCTCTAGGATGAATATCTGATCATCATAGCGTTCATTTTCCTTATATAGCTTAGATAGTTCATTCATTACAGTGGCATCCTCAGGAGCCATTTCAACTAGTCTTTCATATTCTATTATCTCTTGTTCGCTCTTACCCTGTTTCTTATACGAATATGCTAATCTTTTCCTTAACTCAACATTATCAGGCAACTTTTGTAGACCATCAAGAAGCACGTACTCAGAACTATCAAATTTCCCCATCTGCTCATATGCGATCGCGTAATATTGATAGATCTCTTGAGGAGGTGCAAAATTGGGATTCCACTCATCACAATCAAGGGTGGTTATTTCTTCATATATCTTGACCGTTTGCTTCCAATCCCTATTTCTATAGTATTCTGCTGCGCTGCTCATCAGACGAGGACATCTAACTTGTCTAAGGGAGTCCAACCGTTTCTTGTCTTGTGCGGAAGAGGTGCCTGCACCAGATGGTGGAACACACATGATCATGATCATCATTCCTGCCAATAGTGATATCAACTTCGTATGCTTCATTTTTATTTTTGTCTCCTTTTAACGAACCAAATATCAGCCAGACTGATACCAAACTGGATCTGTTGTATGAATTCTTTTCCTGGGACATCAGAATATTTCCTATGACCAAAATAATAACTTAGATCAATCTGATTTCCTACCGGTTTGAACTTGAATCCAAGTCCAATGGAAAAACCTAATTCCACTATGTCATCACCATCAGATTTCAATGAATGTTGAGAGTGGGAAAACCCGCCCTTAAAAGAGAATTTATCAAAAACCCCAAGAGAATAATTGTCAGGATAATATGATAGAGATGCTTTAATTGAGTTTGTACTCTTTATCCAATTTGACATGGGGTTTCTCAGGATTGAATCATCGTTCTTGGCATCATCTTTCATACTACCTATTTCAATTGCCAATGCTGTTCTATCATTAAACAATTTATTAATTCCAACCTTATAACCATTTGGATCGTGCATGTTCTGAACCCTTGTCTCTGGTGAGGAACTGACACTATCAGGAAAGGGGAAATCGTAATACGGCGGATCATAATCATGATATCCATCTCCATCCACATCATCAAAAAGATACTTTTTCTCCACTGCTGATTCGAGAGGTTTTAGTGAGTAGGTGATTTTAGAGAATAATGTCAGGTCATCTAATAATGAGAGCCCAATATATGCATCATTGATCAGACCATTATATCTCATTCTAGAACTTTGCACCACTGAACTACCACCAAAATTAATTGACTCATTTTGCCTTGCAGAGCCAAATAGGATATTATAATTAAACCCAAATGAGACTCTATCATTCAGTTTGTAAGAGGTACTTATCTTAAATGATAATATGCCACCTGATCGATCAAATGACCGTGTATAGCCATAGGTAGTATCAAATGCTTGAAAAGATAATGTATCTTGATCTATTAGTTTGATTCTTTGGTCTATATACGGAGACAATGAAAGCCCAATGGATGAAATTGATTTTATCGGCACGACCCATATGGCATTAGATAGGCTAGAATATCCATTTGTAGCAGATGGTTCTTTTAATGAATTCTCATTCCCACTGTATGAGACAGAGAGATATGCATATTTCAAATTATGCCAAGTTGAGGGATTGGAGAGCGATACTCCTCTATGGAACGAAGGTGCCAATTCAGTTGTACCATCTACCGCATTTCCTAAACCCTGATTTTGGTTGAAGTGCCCTATCCCCAACCCATTCATTCTACCCTGAGAGAAACAAAGGGAAATAAATAGAAAAATGAATAATATTTTATTGGTTCGTAACATAAACTATTTCAAGTCTCATGGTCTGTCCCTTATCAAACCAAATAGATTCAAAGGGATCATTTTTCTCATTTGCAATGAGTTTAAAACCAAGATTTGTGACATTTCCAAGAGTGATATTCTGCATTATATCCTTTAGAGATAATATACATGATCCATTTTCAGCATCTGTAGAGACTCTGTATGGATAGCCAAGTGCCTCATAGGGGTCACTATCATATACATTGACAGTATCCACTGACAAACTATCACTCTCTATGGGGTCAAGAATCACATTATATGATAAACTAGTGAGAGTTGTATCATATGTTAGAATAAGATCTGCAGAACGAATCACAGACCCCAGAGGCAAGAAATTCTCTGCTATAGGTATATTAAGCACAGATCGTAGCCCCAATCCATTACTAAGCCATATGAAGTTTTCATCAGAGACGACCTCACTAGGTTCAATGATCGATAGGTCGCCATTGGAATAGACTATTTTTGATGTGTCAACTATGATCGTTGAATCACCTGAATCATCTGTCAACCTATAA
>CALCSS010000007.1 GCA_937893835.1 uncultured Fidelibacterota bacterium | reverse complement strand
TGGCAACCCTATCTCCACTCATAAATTCGTTGACAAGTTTTCTATATTCTGAAACAGTTGCCACGTTAAATGAGATGATATTTGTAAGATGGACAGGGGAATGAGGATCTTTTGGTGTATCAGCATAGGAATGATGATTTCGATGCATTATGCCATATGCAGCAGGATGCAAAAAGGATGACCCTTGGAAAATAAATGTAAAAAGAAAAAATGTCTTTTCCCAAAAGGGTGTCATCCTGAACATATTATGGGATGTATAACGATGTAGAAAAAATGTCTGAAAAAAGAGAGAGAGGTACCAGTGAGCGAAAAAAAAGATCAAAATTATCATATTAGACCTCACTTTTTATGAATCTATAGTGAGATACGCCCCACTCAGATCCATTATCATATCCAAATAATTTCTCACATGACATGAAGAAGATTCGCCATCGCTGAAACCATACTCTTGCATTATCATCGCCGTATGTATCTGAGAATATCTTCATTACCTCCTCTTTATTTTGGTCCATCTTATTTACCCATGCCAAAGATGTCTTCTCATAATGCGTGCCTGACATTCTCCAAACATTGTCAATTCTAAGATCATCTTGAAAATATAATAAAAGGTCATGAGATGGCATCATTCCACCAGAGAAGAACTCTCGAGCCATCCAATCAGCCTCCCCTTGATCCTCGAAGGGATAGACCAATGACTCATGAGAAAAAATATGAATGAATAGTTTGCCATCATCGTTTAGCCATGTTGATACCCTATACAAAAGATCCTTATAATTACGCATATGTTCGAACATCTCAATAGAGACAACTCGATCAAAACTTTTTGTTGTACCAAAATCATTCATATCCGCGGTGATCACTTCAACATTATTTAGCCGCTGACCTCTACACCTATTTAGAATATGCTCCCTCTGATCTTTGGAATTGCTCACTGCTGTGATCTTACTATTGGGGAATTTTTCTGCCATATAGCAAGTCAGAGATCCCCATCCACATCCGAGTTCTAGTATGGATTGTCCATCACTTAATTCTGCCCTCTTAGAGCTAAGTTCCAACATTGCCTCCTCAGAATCATCCAATGTTATAGTGCCATTCGGCCAATATCCGGAGCTATACTTTAGATGCTTGCCTAATACATTCTCAAAGAATGAGGGTGGGACCTCATAGTGTTGTTCATTTGCCTTATCAGGTACAAGCGCAATAGGGCTATTTTTCATCTTAGAGACCCACTTCTGTTTTCTGATCGAAACCTTCTCATTATCAAAGATGGATTCATTTCTCAATCTATTTCTACAATTATTAACGATCCCTGCCCTGATTAAATAATCAGGGACAAGACCCCTTTCTGCCAATTCAATAAGCTTTGATATCATAACCTAGTACTCTATCCTAACGTCTCGTGCACCTGATTTTGCAAATACCAATTGTACATCTCCTATATTTCTCTCAAGGAATCCTGCTTCACAATATAGAAGATAAAATTCCCACATATTGATAAATGCTTGAGAATATCCCATCTGTTTGATCTGTGGAATCACGCCTATGAAATTCTTTCTCCATCTGCTCAAGGTCTCCGCATAGTGACGTGTAATATCTTCCATATCTATCATTGATAGATCAGTTTTGTCTTTGACCACATCAATGATCTGTGAAACAGATATTAGGCACGACCCAGGAAAAACATATTTTTTTACAAAATCAACAGAATCCTTATACGTATCAAAGTTTTGGTCATTATATGTAATCCCTTGAAGCGCCATCAATCCATTTGGCCTTAATAGAGAAGATATTTTTTTGAAGTATTCCGGTATAAACTCATATCCTACGGCCTCTATCATCTCAATAGATACGATCTTATCATACAGGCCATGAATCTTTCGATAGTCTTTATTTACCACCGTTATCTTTGATTCAAGACCCTCTTCAACAACCCGTGATCTTGCATATTGGTATTGGGCATCCGAAATGGTTGTCGTTGTGATGTTGCAACCATATTTTTTTGCTGCGTGGATTGAGAAACTCCCCCAACCCGTTCCAATTTCCAAAATATTATCATCATTTGACAAATTCAACTTCCTACAGATTCGATCCAATTTTTCTATGGATGCTTCTTCAAGACTGACGTCAGGATCATTGAAATAAGCACAAGAATATGTCATGGTAGGGTCTAGCCATAATTTATAAAAATCATTACTTAGATCATAATGAGCAAGAATATTCTCTTTGCTACCTTTGAGTGTATTCTGTCTACTTCGATGTATCATTTTATTCACTGGGTTTAGAAACTTTGCGAAACCATTATTTATCGATAAGATGATCGATCGATTCTTTAGTAGGATACGCATGAGCATTACCACATCATCTGCAGACCAATAACCCAGAATGTATGCCTCTGCAATACCTAGTGCACCTCCACTTCCTGCCATGACATAGAACTCTTGTGAATGGATATCCACATTGACCTTAAGATCAGATTTAACATCTCCAAAAGAGAAGGTCTCACCACCGTCACTGACATGGATGTGACCCTCAATTAGATCATTCAACTTCTTCTTCAATCCATTTTTGAACATTGAAGTAAGGAATGTCGCCTTTTTTGGCGTTTGTATTTTTTCAGCGAGGTGATCTACTTGCATTCTCGGGCTCATCAATCAATTTCCTTTCTTTAGATTCGCTTTATCTGGATGAATGAAATAAGGGGCTCGCTTTACCCAAAGCTTAAAGGCTTGCCAATGGATGCGAAAAACTACGACCATAGTAATAAAAGGGAATCTTGCAACCTGCTTTAATATTCCTGTGAGGGTAAAGGGTAGTCTTTTCATATTCAAGGTAGCATCAAAGACCTTGTCTCCATCTTTAAAATTTTTCATATTGACCATTAGGTATTCATCAGGCTGCGTAAATAACCACTCATATTTATGATCCATTCCCCAAAATGGGCTTACATGTAATTTCTTTTCAAAGTTTGCTATAAGATTTCTGACCTTACCATCCTTGTCTCTTTCATCTATGATATAGGCATGTCTTTCATCCCATGGAGTATTTGTCACTTCTGCCATGATAACATCAACTTCTGAATCTGTTTCATCAAAACAATAGTAGAAGCTTACAGGGTTAAAACAATAACCCAAATACCTTAGATGGGTTAATAGTCTGATGGGGCCTTTCACTTTATATCCAACCTTTTCAAAGACCGTTTGTCTCACGGACTCATCCAAACTTACTTTTTCATCTCCATGATAGTCCTTGCGCATAAAGGATACGAGCGCAGGGCCATTGATGTTCCATAGCCATGACCTTTTGAAGGCACTGTCTATTGAATCAAGGTCCAAGTATGCCATAAACAATGGATAGGTGAAAAAATGATCAAAGGGCGTGAAACGGCGGTGCCTTATTGTTCCAGAGTATATATAACTTTTATTCAAAGAGCTCATAAAACTGCCCCAAGGTATTTGCACACATCAAGTGCGCTTACAACACCATCCTCGTGGAATCCATTTTGCCAGTAGGCTCCACAATAATATGTATTATTCTTCCCACTGATCTCATTCTTACGCTTTTGGGCCTCAATGCTAGACACAGTGAAAAGTGGATGATCGTAACTCAAGTGTTTTATGACCTTGGATTCATCCACCAAATCATTACTATTTAGTGAGACGCAAAAGGTTCTTTTGGATCTTAGGCTCTGTAATATGTTCATATTATAGGTGAGAGCAACCGGGCTTTCTTGATTCTCATCCAGTAGATAGTTCCAACTCGACCAAGCCATCTTACGCTTAGGAAGAATGGAATCATCAAAATGGAGCAGAGCCTTATTTTTTTGATATCTGATAGAACTCAATATGTCTTGCTCTTCTGGTGTGGGCATCTCAAGCATTGCAAGGGACTGGTCACTATGAGTTCCAAAGATGATGGCATCAAACGTCTCAATATTCTGACCATCAGATCCAAAATGAACTGTAACAATATCATTTTCTCGTTTTACATTCTTCACAGGTGAGTTAAGTCTAATTTTATCTTCAAAGCCATGAACCATTTTCTCAACATATCTCTTTGACCCACCCTTTATCACCCACCAATTTGGTCTATCAACTATCTGTAGCAATCCATGATTTTCAAAGAACCTAATGAAAAATATCGCTGAAATATTCATCATCTTATGAGGGACCGTTGACCAGATTGCAGCTCCGATCGGTATGATATAATGTTTTATGAATTCTTCTGAATAGTTTTTAGAGGTTAGATATTCGCCCAGAGAGATTTCAGGAGTGAGACTCTTGAGATCAACTGGTGCCTCAGAATTAAAGCGCCACATACTACGAAGCATCCTTATAAAGGAGGGACTGAATAGGTTTGACCTTTGAGCAAAAAGCCCATTCACGGAATGACCAGCATATTCCAGATCACTCTTTTCTGATTTGACACTAAACCCCATTCTGGTCAATTGCCGCTCTACACCAAGTTGATCAAGAAGTTTGATAAAATTTGGATATGTTCTTTCGTTGTATACTATGAAACCAGAGTCAATTGACCAAATATCTCCCTCATTTTCAATATCATGTGTATGCGTGTGACCTCCTATGTAGTCATTTTTTTCGAAAAGGGTTATGTCATGATCCTTATGCAAAATGTATGCACATGTCAAACCTGATATCCCGGAACCAACTATCGCTATCTTCATAATGTTTAATTTATCTTAAAGACCAATCTAGCTAGTCCCATTCTTGAGTTATCTTTTGAATCAATGAGATATCATAACCAACACCCGATAGTTTTTTTAAGATCTCTTCGTATAGGTCACCAGATAGAGAGGGCTCGCGCGCCATGATCCAAACATGCTTTCTTGAGGGAATGCCAATGACAGTATGGGTGTAATCCTGGTCCAGATCAATTATGAGGAATGGCATCTTGAAAGGCCAAAGGAATTGCATCATCCATTCTGCATTTGTCTCTTTATTTTTTATAAAACCAGTTGGATTATAAACTTTTTTTTCTCCACCGGGTGAATCTTGCATAAAAGTAAAGGTCGTCTCTATTGTTCCATTTTCTCCCAATTTATATGACTCGATCGCATTGGTCGCTCTTTTCTCAATAAAGGTGGGTATGTTTGCTATAACATACCAATCACCCATAAAACGACCTATGTCTACAAAATCAACTGTACTCATGTTTGAAGTATTACCTGAATCAGGGTCATCAAAACAACCTCTAAATAGAAAAGAAGAAAAAATAAGAATAGGATAAATTAAATATTTCAAAACAACACCCGATCAAGGAAGAACTGTGATATTCCTACGGGTTGCCTCCTGAATGACATCCTTGAAGATATTCACTATGCTTATCTTATTCATAAGCTCAATCGCAAAATCAGGTATCGATCCACCAGGATCTAAATACAAACGATAAGAAAGAATATATCTACCATCATCCAAAGGTTCAGCGGTCCAAAGGCCTGCCCCATAATCAAGGTAGATGGTATCCCTATGATTCTTATTGATCGCCTTGTTATCATATTCACCATTTTTTATCAGATACCAGTGTACGATCGATGTATTATCATGAGGTTTATAGCCAGTCGGACGTACTCTAAAAAAATATTCTCGATCCTTTATTATTGGCAGATCTATGGGGAGCAAGTGGTACCCATCTACCCAATCATTTTTCCTATTCATCTCTTTAAAGATAAAGGGGCCCGTACTATTGAAATAATTACCATAGTTTTTCACATCCATGACAATTTCTTGTATGATTGGAGTAGGGATACTTGTCCTTTGCTGGACCATGAAGGCCACCAAGCTCATATCATTTATGTTCTTTGTACTCAGTGTGATATCATCCTGTGTAGTGACCCGATTCCACCCATCATTGTTATGCAACATTTGAAATAGTTCGTCAGGCTTTTCGATCGATCTATCAGCAGATAAAACATTATCTACCAGAAAGAGGAATATGCATGATAGGATGACATTG
>CALCSS010000006.1 GCA_937893835.1 uncultured Fidelibacterota bacterium | reverse complement strand
CTTTCATCTCCGTATTTCGTGAGGGGATTGAGACCATGCTCTTCTTATATGGTGTTACAATGCAAAAAGGGGGTCTTTCTATGACCCTTTCCTTTTTAGGAGCGGGTTTAGGTATTGGAGTTGGATATATGATATTCATACAGGGCAGGAAAGTCCCGCTCAAAATATTTTTTAATGTGAGTTCTTTTGTTTTGATATTTGTAGCAGCTGGGATGCTTACATATGGTGTGCATGAGTTGGAGTCTGCTAAAGTAATTCCCTATTATGGAGGGCAAGTGACTATTAAAGAAGATCAGATAGTTGCAACAAGAGTTATAGGAGATTCTAAAATATTTCAATTAGATGACAATTCAGATAAGGGAAAGACCATCAGCAATGCAGAGAAATGGGCATCGAGGATATGGGACCTAAACCCGCCTAAATATCCAGATGGTACCTATCCAATACTGCATGATAAAGGTGCTATAGGTGGTTTATTTAAAGGTTTATTTGGTTATAATGGCGATCCCAGTTGGATTGAATTGGCAGTATGGATTTGTTCAGTCCTAGGAATGAATCTTATGTGGAAAAGAGTTTCATCAAATATATAATTAAAAGGATAAGGTCATGAATATTTCCAAACGATTAATACAATCTATTATTATTCTACAATTTGCTTTTGCTAATAGTTTTATTGGTAAAGTGGTCGATAGTAAAACAGGTATGCCAATAATTGAGGCGAATATAAACATAGCAAATAGGGAAGGAGAAGGTACATCAACAAATGAAAATGGAATATTTTCATTTAGTTCAAAAGTTGGTGATAAAATCTCATTAAATATTAGTGCAATTGGCTATTCAGGTTATAATCAGGAATTGGAAATAAATAATTCAGGACCGGTCATTATAAAATTAGACCAAAGTACATTAGAACTTTCACCAATCCATGTTTTGGCCGATCGTTCTCGATTATCAGGTGTTGGTCAAAATTATTATCGATTACCTGGCTCCATTTCATTGATTTCAAAAGCAGAGGTATTAGAGTTCAATGATACAGATATTAATAGAGTTATTGGTCAAGTACCTGGTGTATATACGCAGGAAGAAGATGGATATGGTCTTAGGCCAAACATTGGAATGCGAGGCACAGGCCTGGAACGATCTGCAAAAATAAATATGATGGAAGATGGAGTATTAATTGCACCAGCTCCGTATTCATCGCCAGCCGCATATTATTCTCCAACAGCAGGTAGGATGGAATCCTTTGAAATTCGAAAAGGTTCATCTCAGATAAAGTATGGCCCTCACTCAACGGGAGGTGCAATAAACTACGTATCGGCATCGATTCCTCAACATTTAGATTTTAGCGGTGCCTTATCTTTAGGCGAATATTCCACTCGTTTGGCAAAGTTCAAAACAGGCATTTCATCAAATAATTTTGGTTTGATGTTTCAGACCCATTTGGATAATGCTGGTGGATTTAAACAGATTGATGGTGGGGGAGAGACAGGTTACGATAAAAAAGATTTTCTATTTAAAGCAAGATTGAATACAAGTACGGATCTTGCAGTTTTAGAACTTAAGGTTAGTCGGACCGAAGAAATAAGTCATGAAACGTATTTAGGTTTGACTTATTCAGACTTTGATAAAAATCCTTACAGGCGATATGCAGCATCAAAAAATGATTTAATGGATGCAGACCATGATCAGATAACACTCACGAGTGTTTTTAAGATATTACCAAATCTTGATTTGACCTCAACAGTATACAATAATGATTTTCATCGGAATTGGTATAAACTAAATAAAGTAAATGGAGATAAGATAGGTGCTATAATGAACCTAGAGGAAGGCACAGAAGCATCATATTCTTTATTATCTATGGATAATTCAGATGATGATATATATGATATAAAAGCAAATAATCGTATCTATAATTCAAAAGGGTTGCAAACTGTTCTAAGGTCAAATTTTTCATTACTTACCAGCAATCATAATCTTATGATTGGTTTTAGACAACATTCAGATGAGATGAATCGTTACCAATGGTCAGACCTATATAAAATGAACAATGGTGAATTGATCATGACCACTGCTGGAGTAAGAGGAGAGGGTAGTAAGAATAATAGACTTTATTCTGCAAACGCTAGTTCAATTTTTGTAGAGGATGTAATAAAATTCAACAAGGTTACAATAACAGCAGGGACACGATATGAGGAAATTTCTCTCGAAAGAAAAGACTGGGGAAATGATCTTGATAGGGATTCTACAGCCACCTCCATTAAATCTGCGTCTTTAAATGTTTTGATTCCAGGCCTAGGTATTTCTTATCATTTAGCGGATGGGATTCAAATTTTCACTGGTATTCATAATGGTTTTTCTCCACCTGGCCCTGGAATTGATGATGATGATGAGGTGTTGCCTGAAGAAAGTTTGAATTTTGAATTTGGGGGTAGATTCAATCAAGGGTTTCATTCTATGGAATTTGTCACCTTTTATAATGATTATAAGAATCTACTTGGTGAAGATACTGAAGCAACTGGATCGGGTACCTATGCTCAATTCAATGGTGGAGAAGTTTTGATTCAGGGGCTGGAATTATCTTATGGAAACCTTTTTAACTATAGTGGATTTCTTTTCCCTATCTCCTTTAGTTATACCTTTACAGATGCAAAGTTCAAAAATAGTTTTGACAGCGAGTTTGAGCCTTGGGGCAATGTATCAATAAATGATGAATTACC
>CALCSS010000005.1 GCA_937893835.1 uncultured Fidelibacterota bacterium | reverse complement strand
TGAGTTTAATTCTGATGCTACAAATAAATTTTCTGAAAATGGTATTGATCTAGGTGAGGAGAATATTTGGATCGATCGTGGGAACCTGACCATCGGTGAACCTCATAATGAATTTGAATTGATATCAAATGCCATTCAAAGGGAATTGATGGGTAATAACTGCTGCATATCCATTGGAGGTGACCATAGTATAACATATCCCATTATCGCAGCTCATCATGAATTTTTTCCTAAGATCAACATTGTGCACTTCGATGCGCACCCTGATCTATATGACAACTATGACAATAATCCTTTCTCACATGCATCTCCATTTGCAAGAATAATGGAGAACAATCTCGCAATATCTTTGACACAAATTGGAATACGTACAATGAATGATCATCAACAAGATCAAGCAGAACGCTATAAGGTAAAAATTATCACAATGGACCAATTCTCATCTGATATCAAATTAAAATTTGAAGATCCAATCTATATATCGATAGACCTAGATGGGATAGATCCATCCTTTGCACCAGGAGTATCTCACCCCGAGCCTGGAGGGTTTTCAACAAGAGATATCATAACGATCATATCAAATATTAGTGGGAAAGTGATCGGCGCAGATATTGTTGAATATAATCCAAAAAAAGACATTAATAATATCACAGCAATTACCGCTGCTAAATTATTGAAAGAACTGATGGGGAAAATATTAAAATAAACTATTTGTCATACCACCATCTTGCTCAATTTTACTAATTTCTTTTCATAGACGTTACTGTACTTCGTCTTTCTGACCTCTTCAGGACTTTCTTTTTAATCAAATCATTCTCCACTATTGTAGTGAGGTATTCATTGACAGATTTATAGTCATTAGAAACTTTGTATACCAGATTCCATAACCTAACAGGTAAGCGTAACGAACGTAAACTTGAAGGTTCCACTACTGGTCTCCCTACTTTATTGACCTTATCCATTATCATAGATCACTCCTTTTACTTTATGATCTATCATAAATTAATCCTACTATATTTGTGTTACAACAATTATTTATGTGTTACAACATTGATTGATTTAAAGGATCTAAATTATTATAGTTTCCACTCTTGCTATTACAGTCCTAAGGAGTGATGAGAGGTGGCACATCTTTGTATGCCATTTTAAGTGATAGATGATTAGATATGACAAGGTCTGAAAAAAAGCCCCACGAATGTGGGAGGGGGATATTGAACATTTACAAATTAGTATGATCGGCTATTTTCCATCTTCCTTTACCCAGTTAAGATAGCCATAAATATTCATACTCAATACAAACACACTCATGGCCATTATAGGCATAGCATGAATAATATATCCATACATAATATATATTATGTTTCCTACACCCCAAATAGAAAAGCAATAAAGTTTCTTTTTAGCATTAAAATAATAACCCAATAAAATTAGAAAAAAACCTAACCATCCTATAGCATCAATAATGAAATGATTCATAATGCTGAAATTTACCCATCATTCCACAAACATAAAACCCCACGAATGTGAGGCTCAATCTAAAATATATGATAGTTTAGATAATAAGGAAAACAAACTAGAAAGCTACTTTTTTAATGATCCCTTTATTTTGTAAACTATAATATGAAATATTCATACTCAAAAGATATAGAATCAGGTTTTGAAGATACTGAGTCTAAAATTCGCGAAGCATTATTGGATGTTGGTTTTGGTATTCTAACTGAGATTAACATGAAAAAGGCCTTTAAAGAAAAACTCAATTTAGAATATAAAAATTATAAGATTTTAGGTGCTTGTAATCCTACATTAGCTCATCAAGCATTAGAAAGTGAAAGTTTCATTGGGATATTAATGCCATGTAATATTTTATTAATCGATAATGAAGATCAGTCTACTAAAATAGTTTTTCCTTATGCTAAAAGTCTTTTAGAAGTAACAGAAAATAATGCTATTTCCGACCTTGCAAATAAAGTTGATGATTTATTAAGGTCAGCCTTTGATGCTATAAAATAATATCAGCACACAAACAAAAAACCCCACGAGTGTGGGGCTATTGTTTATTCTTGCAAATATAATGCCATCCTATATGGCTATCTTTGAATCCTAATGCTTCTTAAAACTCTATAACTTCCGGTTTTATTATCAGTAGTTGTTAAAAGAATATCCTATTGATCACCAGACATTATAATGTCAGCCAGAACAAGCAAATCCCACTGATTTATCATTCCATCTTCAAGTATGTCAAGCATTTGACATTCATTCCCAATGGGTTCATCTAGATAATCAGAAAAAGCCAGCAGATCAATCACATCAATGATCGGGTCATAGCCATCATTTGCATCACCGTTTACATTACCAAGGACATAGACCAACCCATTACACGGATCGCATACATCACCGATCTGATCATCATCAATATCTTCTTGGGCTGTATTTTCATCATCTGGACAATTATCTTCCAGATTATTTATTCCATCGCCATCTCTATCTATGGGCATATCAAGGATCAATTCGGCATTTGCCTGAAATACAGGACTCTCACAGCAGTCATTAAGTTGTTGGACAAGTGCAATAAGTTTAACCTGCTCAGTATTCCAAGAACCAGAGACCGCAAACGAGCCGCTATGAATTTGACTTTGGCCGGCAGAGTTAATTGTGAGTGGAATCCGGTTGTCCTCACCCATGGTCAAATACGCCCTGCCAACATTTCTTGCCATATGGGATTCACCACATGCCGCCCAATATGAGTATATACTGTCCTCAGCAACAAATAACTCAATATTGGTACCACTTTCTAAACCATAGTCTTCCTCAAGAGAAACAACAATATCAAAATTGAATGTTTCAGAATCGTCTGAAAGTTCACCCTGCATTATGATCTCATAGGGACTCTCCTGAACGACGAGGTCTTCATAGGTACCATGTCTGTCAATATACACATATTCCCATACACAGTTTGACGCACCCCCGACAAAGGATTGCAGTCCATTCCATTCACTATGAGGTATCCCACCAACATCGTAGAGATCTGCCCTATTTGAGTAAACCTCAGGCAGATCAAAATCTGAATTACCAGGTGTATAACCTGGACTATGCCATTCGATGGTCATTAGTGTATTGGGGAATTCTCTTAATAGCGTATCTAGCGCGAAACTCACGGCTGGGCAGTATGGTCAGTTGAGTCCAGTGAAATCCTCAACCCAAACTACTTGCTGAGAGCGTGATGCATTTTCAACTATTGAACGGAAATTCATATTATTTTTTGACTGGTGATCTTCAATAGATTGGTTGTAAGCAGATGTTACTATAGTGCTTAGCACTACAATCTTTATACTACTATTAAGAATAGATTTTTTCATGACATAACTCCAAATAGATGGATTTTGTAATACCGGTTGTTATATAATACAATTATTACAGTGTCTTTTTCAATACAAAAGGATGGGCTAATCAAAATCGAATATAACAAAAAGCCCCACGAGTGTAGGGCTTGACACAAGTAAGCCAATTAGTTATGCGGTAATCAGTTTTATGTAGGATTATTTTTTTCCATATAAGACCAAAAAGATTTTCCATTAATTTTACCCGATTCATCTACAAGTTCAGTAGTGATATCAGAAAAATAATAATCATATTGTGTTTCACGTTCATGTTGTAGTGGTGTTGAACAACCACAATTTTCGAACCATTCTACAACGCCTGATTTAATTAATCTCGCTCGCTTCATGGAAGCAACTATTTCTTTTCCATCTGGACGCTGATCATAAATTGTCCCATCAATAAGTTTTTCATAAAATATACTTAAGTTTTCTTCAATTATTTTCGCTCGCACTTTATACAGCATTTCCAAATCTACCCATCATATCACAAACAAAAAACCCACGAATGTGAGACTATGATATCCTAATTTGAATCTTCTTTATTATCTAGTAGTTCATTGAATCCCTTTTTCATTAATGCCTTGCTCTTATTTCCACAATGCATACAATGTATTGGACGGTCATCAATATCTAAATTCATTTCAATATTTGTGGGTGTCGTAGAATAACTCCACCAATGTTGGCATTCTGAGCAAGTAAAATGATAAAGTATTTCTATGGTATAATCTATTGTTTTCCTCATTCTGATTTTTCCTTACAATCATAATTAATCTACCCATCATACCACAAACAAAAAAACCCACGAATGTGGGGCTTTTTGTGAACTAAATATTATAGCAATTAATATCCAAACACATTACCCTCTGAGTCTGTCTTAATTAGAACAATATCAAAATCAAACCCTCCTGTAACTATATATCCACCATCCTCAGTCTGTTGAACTGAATAACAATGGTCATGAACATTATAACCATTATCACTATTCCAGCTACCAAAAGTTTTATTCCACTCTTCATTACCTTGATTATCTGTTTTAATTAACCAGACATCCATTGAACCATTTGCAGAAGATAAAATTGTTCCCGCTATAATATATCCTCCATCGTCAGTCTGTTGAACTGATTCACCATCATCACTACTGCTTCCGCCAAAAGTTTTGTTCCACTCTTCATGGCCTGATGAATTGGTCTTGATTAAATAGGCATCCTGCCCAGTTCCATCGGAGCTTGTGATACCTGCTATAATATATCCACCATCATCAGTCTGTTGAACTGACCTACCATCTTCATTGTTACCACCTCCAAAAGTTCGACCAAATATAAAATCACCTTGACTATCTAGGTTTATAAGCCAAATATCATAATTAGATGTTAAATCGACACTCCCAACCAGAATATATCCACCATTATCAGTCTGTTGAACTTGATATCCCAACTCATCCCCACTTCCACCATGTGTTTGGCTCCATTCCTCATCACCACTAGAAT
>CALCSS010000004.1 GCA_937893835.1 uncultured Fidelibacterota bacterium | reverse complement strand
TGTCTCAACCCTTAGAGTAGATTTTTTAAGCCTTTCCGCTCACAAGTTTTATGGCCCAAAAGGTGTCGGAGTTCTGTATGTAAGAGAACCTAAAAAATTATCGCCCTTGATCATAGGCGGTGGACAAGAGAAAAATCTTCGCGCCGGCACAGAAAATATATCTGCCATTGCTGGTATGGGCCTTGCTGCCGAGACATCAGCAAATTCATTGGACAAAAAAGTAGTAGCATTAATTGAGTTCGAAGAACAATTCAAATCCGGATTGAATAAAGTTTTCAAAAAAGCGATCTTCAATGGAAATCAATCCAAAAAATTACCAGGTCTGATCAATGTCTCGTTCCCTGGGAATAGATCGGACATAATAATGACAAAATTAGACAGAGCCAGTATTGCAGTCTCAAATGGTTCAGCTTGTGGATCTGGGGATATCAAACCGTCGCCAATTCTCTCAGCGATTGGCCTTGATGATAGCATGAATCTTTCCACAATAAGATTCAGTTTTGGAGCATCAAATACACCACAACAAATTGATTATCTCTTGACTGAATTAAAATCAATTCTTATTTAACAATGAGTAGGATCATCATAGGGATGAGTGGAGGTGTGGATAGCGCAGTGGCAGCATCCATACTTATTGATGAGGGTCATGATGTTGAGGCTTTTTTTATGAAAAATTGGGAAGAAGAGTCTGAATATTGTACATCTGAACAAGATTATATAGATGCACTGCAAGTATGTGATAGTTTAAAAATTCCTCTTCACTCGGTAAACTTTGCCAAAGAATATTGGGATCGAGTATTTCAATATTTCTTGGAAGAATACAAGAATGGTCGTACTCCAAACCCTGATGTGCTATGTAACAACGAAATAAAATTCAAGGAATTTCTAAATCATGCACTAGAACTTGGAGCTGATAAAATTGCAACTGGTCACTATGTGAGAACCGATAATAGGGATGGAACAATAAAATTATTAAAAGGCCTAGACCACTCAAAAGACCAGAGTTATTTCTTATATGGGCTAGATCAGAAACAAATTTCGAGTGCGTTATTCCCAATTGGAGATCATATCAAATCCGATGTCAGAAAAAAAGCTGAAAAACTTGGTTTTGATAACTTTGATAAGAAAGACAGTGTTGGAATCTGTTTTATTGGAGAACGAAATATAAAAGATTTTTTAAAACAATATATACCAGCCAATCCTGGGTATATCATCACGAGTGATGGGCAAAATATCGGACAACATGATGGACTAATGTATTATACCATTGGACAACGAAAAGGATTGGGAATTGGTGGTGGGCATAGTGATGTTGACGGGGCTTGGTATGTGATTGAAAAGAATATTGAGCACAATCAACTAATCGTTGGTCAAGGTCATAACAATCCTGCGTTATACCATAAATTCCTTAAAGCATCAAAACTACATTGGATATCTGGGAATATGCCTGAAAATAATGGGTTGAAAGCAAAAATTCGTTATCGTGCAAATGATGTACCATGTCAGATCAAAGACATTGATCAAAACAATATCTCCATAGAATTTGAAACGCCATGCTTTGGAATTGCACCTGGACAATCGGTCGTATTCTACGATGGTGACCTATGTTTGGGTGGTGCTATAATTGATTCATATTCAAATTAATTAATTTTTAAAAAATTCATTGTCTTCTATTTTGGAACAAACTTACCTGTATTAAATTCATATAATAATGAGAGTCACATTAAAACCAATTCTAATTACGATCTTGCTTCTAACAGCACTCTCTGCGCAGTTCCGTTCTGATGTGCAAACAGGAGAGATTCCTACAAACTTGAATGGAGAATTGGACTCCCAACGATCACTTTCTCTATTTGATTCTCATAGATTTAATCTGAGCCATGGTTTTACGATGTCCATGATGTCGAATGGACAAAATATGTACTCTATGACAGGATTGACAAATAGAATCTCCTATCTTGCAATGGACAACTTGAAGATCGATGCAAATGTAACACTATTTAGATCTCAATCACCTTTTCAACAACAAGGCAAATTAATCGACCAACTAGACCTTGCCTATGATGCAGGGATTACTTACAAACCTACAAAAAATTCATTTCTGCAACTTCGGTTTCAGAATTTACCACATAGACAAAGATACCAAACTCCTTCACCCTTCAATATGAGGTTCATTCAGTAAGTGGCCAAAAAGAAAGCCCGTCGTAAGCCAAAAAAACAAAACCAACAATATCTGCCCCTTAACGCGGCCATTGGTATTGTCGGCGTACTTCTTTTAGGGTTTATTTATTCATTCTCTCAGAATTCCTCTCATAGGGGAATACCAATCGAAGTTAACTTCCCCAAAAAGAATCAACCTCGAAAACTTGCTGCTGATGTTCATAATTTAAATCCAGTCCATAATATAAAAGTCGAGGTACTCAATGGATGTGGAATAAAAGGCATAGCTGCCAAGACAGCTGAATTTCTTTTATTAGAGTATCAGATAGACGTAATCAGATCTGATAATGCAGATAATCATAGCTACCCAAATACTTTGATCATATTAAGGAATGAAAAGCTTGAAGCGGTTGAATTATTAAGAAAATCTTTTGGGATTGCACAAAATGATGAAACTGTAATCCAAACCAAACCAGATGAATCCCTAGGTGTGGATGTAACAATTATTCTTGGAAAGGATATCCAAACTTACTCCAATGTCTTTGATTTTATAGCCAGTACAAAATAAATGAATAAATCCGAACCGGATTTCATTTCTGACCAACCACTACTAAAACAAATACTAGACCTAGCACTTGAAAAAAAGGCATGTCAGGTAGTTGCATTGGATATAAGAGGGTTATCTTCTTTGGCGGATTTTTTTATCATTTGCCATGGTGAATCAGAACCTCAGGTAAAAGCAATAACAGATAACATACGAAAGGGGACCGATCATAAACCTCGTCATTTAGAGGGTTATGAAAATCAAAATTGGGTCTTATTAGACTATTTTGACATTGTGGTTCACATATTCAATAAAAATGAGAGAGAATACTATAACCTTGAACGTCTATGGGCTGATGCTCCACATATGAAGATAGATGATGACACCACTTAAAGAAAAAATAAGGAATGCCATCACATTGGCACTTCGCTCTTTGTCATACCCAGAAAAAGATTGTTCTCTTGCACCACCAAAGAATATTGATTTTGGAGATTTGTCTTCCAATATCGCACTCTTACTTGCAAAAGAATTAAAAAAATCACCAATGGACATAGCAAAGAATATTGTCAATGAACTAAATAATAACCTCACTGGACACACTACAAATATATCTATCACAAACCCTGGATTCATCAATTTTGAAATTGATGATCATTATTTTCAATCTCAAATCATTCATATTCTCAATAAAAATCAAGTATATGGGAAAGGAGATGTTGGAACTGGTCAAACTGCCAATGTTGAATTTGTAAGCGCAAATCCAACTGGTCCTCTAACAGTTGGTCACGGAAGAAATGCAATTCTAGGTGATGCTGTCTCAAACATTCTTGAATGGCAAGATTTTAAGGTCACTCGTGAATATTATTTTAATGATGCAGGTAGGCAAATGAGAATTTTAGCACAAAGTGTTGAAGCAAGATACTTTGAGCTTTTAGGTAAGGATCTAAAATTGCCTGAAGACGGATATCAAGGAGAGTATATCAAAGATATTGCTCAAATTATATTGGATGAAAATGGAAAAGACTTGAATTCTGGCTCCAACATTTTCAAAAACAAGGCAGAAGAGATCATTTTTAATGACATAAAAGATTCTTTGAAAAAATTAGGTATCAATTTTGATCAGTTCACCAATGAGAAAACATTCTACGAGAATGGTGATATTGACAAGTTTATGAATGAACTGCGTACAAAGAATCTCATATATGAAAAAGAAAATGCAACCTGGTTCAAAACCTCTTCACTTGGAAAGGATCAAGATAGAGTATATATAAAAAGTTCAGGAGAGCCAACCTATAGGGTACCCGACACAGCCTACCATCGCAATAAGATCAAAAGAAATTTTGATCTTATCATTGATGTGTTTGGTGCTGATCATGCCGATGCATATCCAGATGTAATTACTGCCTTAGAAGCATTAGGACACAATACAGATCATATCAGAGTATTGATATACCAATTTGTGACGTTATTGAAAGGCGGGGAAAAAATAAAAATGTCTACAAGAAAGGCTGATTTTGTCACTCTTGATGATCTTGTAAATGAAGTTGGGATAGATGTGGTTCGTTATTTTTTTGTTATGCGTAGCATGAACTCACATTTAGACTTTGATTTGGATCTAGCTGCTGATCAGTCAGATCAAAATCCCGTATATTATTTACAATATGCCCATGCTAGAATAAGCAATATCATTTCTCGAGCAAATGATCTAGGTGTCACCTTTGAGGGTGTATTTGACCCTTCATTGCTCAAACATGACGATGAAATGAACCTATTAAAGTATATGGTGAGATTCCCAGAATTTGTTGATCTAGCATATGAGAGTCTAGAGCCTCAAAACATTGCTAACTATCTCCAAGAATTATCTGCAAGATTTCACAAGTTTTACAATCATTGTAGAGTTATTACAGATGATATTGAACTCTCTAGAGCGAGATTGGCCATCGTTAAGGCTACAAGGATCATATTGGCAAATGGTTTTAACATACTAGGGATTTCAGCCCCTGAAAGAATGTAATGATTGACTTTATTCAATCTGAGACCCAATTTTTTATCTTTTGCCTCACAACGCTTTTTACCTTGATAAATCCTATCGGTATTGCACCCTTGCTTGTTGTAATGACTGAAAGATTTTCCAAAGAAGATAGAGTGAAAATTGCAAAAAAAGGCTCTGCTACTGCTTTGATCACTTTGATACTCTTTGCAATTCTTGGATCGGTGATATTTAGTTTTTTTGGAATCACAATTGAGGCATTTCAAATAATGGGTGGAATACTTTTTTTTAGAAATGGTCTAAAGATGCTTGATGCAAAGGTGGGTCGTTCAAGAACAACACCAGCCGAGCAGGAAGAATCTCAAGAAAGTGAAGACATCGCGATCAGTCCTATCGGGATACCTTTGATAGCTGGGCCAGGAGCGATTACTGCAACTATGCTATTATCAAGTCAAACTCCTCAAATTTATAGTTATATCACATTAGGATTATCAATAATGATCGTTTTAGCATTTGTTTATATCATATTGAGGAATGGAGATGTGCTGATGAGAGTATTAGGGACATCCATAATGCGCATTATCCAACGGTTAATGGGATTGATCCTTCTAGTGATCGCGGTACAATTTGTCATAAATGGAACCGTTTCCGTGATCAGGCCGCTGTTAACTTAATTATTTCAATAAAAGCATCTTTTTTATTCTAGTATCAGGTCCTGCATTGATCTGTAAAAAATAAATTCCTGTACTGACCAACTTACCAAAATCATTTGTCCCATTCCAAACATAGGCGTGTCTACCTGCCATCATGTAATCAAGGTCAACTGATTTGATGGTACGTCCCATTATATCAATTACCTTGATCTTGATATCTCTATGATCAGGAATTTCATATCGAATTGTTGTTATTGGATTAAAGGGATTTGGATAATTGTCATAAACTATAAATTTTTCTGGTAATAGATCTAGATCTAGGTGGTCGATGCCACTAGAAAGAAGATTGCCAACATTATCTAAAAAACGATATTGAATTGTTGCTGATAATGAATGAGATTGATCTACGGGGACAGTCATTTTCAAACTGGAGTCCAAGCCTCTATGATCTGCCAAGGAAAATTGAACTATGGAATGTAAAGAATCAATGGATTTGAATAAAAAGGTATTAGTAGTTGGTTTGATTACATTCATCTTTTCAATGTTAAGGTTGGAATTCCCGACCAAGATCTCTGCCATACACGTTTGTTCAGGCATAGTGAACTCGATATGAGAACCTCGTCCGATAATAGATAGATCATCTTGAATCCTAGATGCATTTTGTAGTGTATCTAACGATAAATTGAAATATCTCCATTGCCACATTTTTGCAAAAGATGATAGATCCGTCAAATTCGCTTGTCCATCTGGAGTAGGTCTTATATGCGGAGGAGAACCTAGAAAAGGTCCTAGATCAATTTCAGGCCACGACCTATTAAATTGAAGAATATCTTCTACGGTCAGATCATAATCATAATTCAGATCTCCCCATAGGTGACTAAAGAAATATAATGTTTCAGACACAAAGAGAGAATTGTAGGCAAGGGCACTATCGAGGTAGACCGTGAGTGTATCATTACTAGTGAGTGTATCATCCCAAGTAATCGTAATTACTGAATCAGAGTAGGATTCCTCTGTCAAAAGACTAGAATCAGCACTAGATCGGATTTTTAAATCATAAAAATAGATCAAACGATTGAACTTTATTTTTATGGAATCTTTGCTCAATACTGACAAAACTTTTGATGAGTCACTAAAATCTGGTGTTATTACCATTACTTTTGGTTCAGAATCATCAAAATAAATACCATCAGTCCTTACTGCAGATGAATAATTGTAAGCTGAATCAACTGCTTTTATATATGTATAATATAAAGTATCACGATCAAGGTCTAATCCATCTATCATGACATTATCAATGCTATCGGTCTGGTACCAGTCTTGGATATTAATAGTATCATTGTTCGTGCCGATAGATAACTCAAAATGATCAATGCCTATATTATCAGAAAAACCGTCCCATAGATATTCCAATGATGTTGAATCTGGAGTATAGTCCATCTCAAGTATCCACTGTCCATCGTTGATCGTACCTGCAGTCGGTAACTCAGTATCAATATTGACACCATTCCCCCAAATGGTATCTGAATAATTTCCAGCTGAATCTCGCACAAAAGCAGCCCCATGATAGGTATTGTTATTTTCTAAACCTAGGTCACTCCATCCACCAAAGGCTTCTACACCACCCATGGTCCAGTCAACGACATCGGTTACATTTGGCTCAGACCCAAGTGCATAATATGTTTCTCGTATTCCTGAGGTCGTATCTTCGACATTCCAATATAATGTGATCGTATCTGAGTTATTATAATAAGTTGGATCAAGATTGTCGTACCCCTCCAAAAGAGCATTGATAGAAGGGCTTGTATTATCTATCCCTACCATTGTCCCATCAGTTGTTTCCGTGGTGCTGACTCCTTGATTCCCTGCTGTATCTGCAAATGAAATATCAAATGATATTTGACCGTTAGGATCAAAAATGTTTACAACATATTTACCAATTTGTAGTGTCCCACTCATGCTTCCATTAATAATAACTGTATCACTGGCCATTATTGAACTAATAACATCTAAACCTTCACTTGATCGGAATAATAGAGATACAGTATCAGATGTGGTTGCCCAATTATCACTGAGAACATTATTGGTTGAAATGGTTACAGAATCTAAAGTGGGAATGGTCTCATCAATATGGATTATAGTACCATCTGAAGAACCTAGGGTCTCATTACCAGCCTTATCAATGATCTTCGTTGTAAATTGAGCATTTAGATTCTCAGCATAACCATCAACAGACTCAAAATTATTCCTAGAAAACCTCAAAAGTTCATAGCCAACCTCAGGAATAATTCCAATCTCAATTTCATCTCCAAATAAAAAGAATTCATTATCTTCAAACTTGATCATTGGCTGAAATGCTCCTCCAATCAATGACTCATCATCTAATGAAATGGGAGTTTTAATGATTATTGAATCATTTGATGTATTCCAGTAACCCAATATGGCGTTTCCACCTATAACATAAACTGAATCTATGGCAAACGCTATTGGGGGAGTAATGTCAAATAAGATACTTGATTCATCTGTCGTAGAAGAAACAGCATCTCCCGAATTGCCTACAAGGTCAAAAAATGCAATCTGGAATGGTATGAATCCTTCTGCTTCATTTCCATCTAGGATGTACCAAGAGCGGTAGGTTGATCTTGTTTCATTGATAAAAATTGTATCTGCTTCTGTTTGCGCTATTGATACCGAAATACTACTCAAAGGCTCACTAGATTCAAAATCCAGGACCAAAGTATCTGCTACAATTGCAAGAGATGGATCATTTTCATTAGTAGAGTGAAAGGAAACGGAGGCCAATGTCGGTCTTGTACCATCAAACCAGACAAATGAACCATCATTGGTCTCTGTTACATCGCCAGTAGAATTGCCCGCGGAATCTTCCATGATAATAGAAAAACTGATAAGACCATCTGGGTCTTCATCAACTAATTCACGTACCGCAATAAATTCAAATTCAACCTGCGTAGGAACAACATTTGACTCTTCAATGATAGTAACTATATTTCTATGTGCTTCTGAAACAGTGAAGAACAATGAATCCATATCACCGATCGCAGCTGAATCGATCATTGCATTATTTGATGACATTCTAATATTGGACAGTTGAGGCAATGTCCTATCATATCTTACTATGGTCTCGTCTGTTGTTGAATTTGCAGTTGGTCCAGTAGCGCCGCCCAAGTCTGTATACTCTATGCTAAAGATGATGCCTCCCTCAACATCATCATCATCCATTATATGAAATCCCCTATAATTTGCAGCGCCATCATCTATGTGGTCTGAACTGTTCCCAGCAATTAGAATATTCAAGTTATCCAAGGCCTCATTCGCTGAAAACTTGACAAATACAGTATCACCAGGTTTTGACCATGTAGTATCTTGATTGTTTGAATACATTGAAGCCGTCAATATTTCTGGTGGAACAATATCATGGTTAACATAACTATCATCTAAGGTATTGGTAATCTGAAGACCACGATTGGATGCTCTATCCTGAAAATCGATTGAGAATGGTAGAATCCCCCCAGGCTCATCTCCAGTCAATGTGAGTGTGGCAACATAACCTTCTCCATCCTCCAATACTGTAATATTTTCATTCGCAATGGTCACGACCATAGAATCGATCAATAAAGGCTCAATGGGCATAAAGGTAAGAATCACATCATCTCCAGCAATACCGATCGAGGTATTGTTCAAGTTATTTGATTGAATACTTACTTGGTCGAGGGTAGGCAGAGTTCTATCAAATATGACATTCGAGGAATTCGTTGTCTCAGTAATGGGGTCGCTTTCAAGTCCAACGGAATCTGTTACAAATATCTCAAAATCCAATTGTCCTTCAGGATCAAATTCTGTCATTTCGTATTCTGCTAGATATTTTTCAGATCCAAGGTCTGTGATCACCATTGCCTGATCAACTATATTTGCAACCTGAGCAGTCAACAACTCATCGGAAATGAATACTAGAGATACCATATCTCCAATCTTTGACCATGTGGAGTCAGAATTATTGGATGAAATTCTGACAACATCCAGTGTAGGTTTGATATTATCAAATGTCACGGTCGAACCATCCGTAGTAGATGAAGTCCCATCATTTGGATTCCCTGCAATATCTAGTATTTCTCCTATCTCAAAAGGTATTATCCCATCAGAATCACCATCCTGCATGATATAACTGGCTGTCCACTTGTTGTTCCCCAAGTCAGATATTCCCGCATTTTGACCTGAGATATTAACAATAGGCTCTTGTACAGCCTCATCCGTTATTAATGTTAATGTGATCTCGTGTCCAACGGTAGCAAGTGTGGTGTCTGAAAAATTGGACCGGTATGAAACATAGTTTATGGATGGAAGAGTTTGTTCTATCACTAATCTATTGATGCTTTCAGCCCCTTCTTTTTCATTTCCTGGACGATCTCTGATAACGGTTTTAAACGTAATGGTGTCCTCTTCAGCAAAACCCGTGATTGATTCAACTTGTGAATCTGTTAGGGAAAGTAATTTATCAGTGCCTACATCACCATCATCGATTGTGAAAGGATCTCCGGTCTGCTCCCATGCATTCAACCCAATTTTTGCCCAAACCTGAATTTTTCCATTAATGATGGTTGTATCATTATCAACAATTGGTACTGATATGTTAATCCCCGTATTTGTAGAATTCCAAATATTGCCAACCTGATTACCACCTGTTGATATAACATTACCTGTATTAAAATCTTCTGGAGGAGTCTTATCAAATACAACCCAACTTGAATTTGTTGTATTGGTCACCTCAATTCCAGAATTTCCAGCAGAATCGGAAAAACTAATGTTGAAGACAACAAGACCTTCCACATCTGTATCTAAAAATTCATAAACAGAATTAAACTCAACATTACTTACATCTGAAATTGTGGTTGATTGAGATTGAATAGTTGATGCCCTACTCAGGATGACCTCAGATGCTGTTGCATTCACTGTCACCTGATCACCAACCATTGCCCATTGAGTATTTAAATTATTTGATATTATAGTTACTTGATTCAATGTAGGTAATGTTCGATCATAATTAACAACTGTGGCCCCTTCTCCAATTGAACCACCATTATACGAACCATCATTGCCTAAATAATCGGTGAATATTGATTGAAGGGTGCCTATCTCTCCTTCTGGCTCTGTACCCAATAGTGTATAGGATATTTGGAATTGTTCACCACCTAGGTCTGACTCATCTCCATCATTACCATTTATGGTAACAGCTGGAATATTGACATCTTCATCATGCGTTATGGAAATAGTTAGTATATCACCTGTCTTTGCTAGATGAGAAAATGTATTATTTGAAGTCATGCTAACAAAAATTGGTTCATTTGCCTCTATGTCAATGGGCAATGTCGTTGAACTTATATTCCCATCCTCATAATTGCCTGCTTGATCGAAAAGCCTAGCAGAGAATTGCCCTTCAAGCTCATGGGCAAAGTCTTGAATTCCCTCAAAATCATCTGAGGGTGCGGTCAATGAAATCTCCCCCGCAATGGAGTGATCCTCTGTAATCACTATGCGCTCTCCTATGGGTATGAGGTCATTATCTAATATTTTGCTCAATATTTGGAATTTTGACCCTATGATAGAATAGGGATCTAAGACATCCTCTTGAAAAAAGAATGGAGAATCTTGTACCCATTCTACTCCATTTTCAAGATTAGCTGAATTATTTGTAGTTGAAAGATCTATAGAGGTTGTGGCCGGACTACCTTCATCAAGTCTCCAATAGCCTATAAGGCCATCCTCATCACCATTGAGAGCAACGGCCTTATAAGCCTTGATCAAATTTTCATCTCTTGCGACATTCCATAATCGTACCTCATCTATTTTACCATCAAAAAACTTTGTTGAAGTCTTATCAAATGAACCCAATATTAGATCATCTGAAAAACCACTCCAATCCACAGGCCCAACATAATCATTTCTAAAATCAACTGGGATCCCATCCCTATACAAGGTAAGGTCTCCATTCTGAAATCTGGCTGCAAAGTGAACCCATGTATTAACAGACGCTGAGGCAACGATATGCTCTATGTCGGTTTTCTGCGTGCCTGTTGTCTTTAGATAAAACCTCCAGCCTCCTGAATAAAGAAAAAAGCCAAATCCTCGTTGCTCTGTGTTTCCATAATTACCAAAATCCAAAAATCCTTCATAATTCTGAGCACTATTCACATTGATATAGGCTTCAATTGTGAATTCATTGGATACAAGATATACATCATTCCATGGAATTGTGACCTGCCCACTATTTCCTTGAAATGATAATGAATTACCATCAACATAATCAAAACCGATAACCGTTGTGTCATTAGGCACCAAAACATCGACCTGGACCTGTGTATCTGTTGAACTCCATATCGCTGGATGAGAGTCTTCGCCAATGGATATGACATTATCTGTAACCGTAGGTACAGCAGGCACTGAAACATCTACAAGTACATTTGTATCATCTGTTGTGTTCCTACATGTGGGACCTGATACACCATCAGATGTAAAATCTACCAAAAATGAAATAGGACCATCTGTTGCATCCTCTGGAACGGTATACGCAGCAACATAATCAAGACCCGATGGGTTTGTTATTGGAACTTCTGTTGAATTGATCAATACAAATGGAGACCCAGGATCAGGGTCGTTAGGTAGTGTGAATTCAAGTGAGACAATATCTCCAGGTATTGCCTTTTGGTTATCATCAGTATTGTTTGATGATATAGAGGCATTGGTTATGGATGGGATGACATCAACCCTTACATCATCAACATGCCAAGCATCAATATAATAAGAATTTGTCCCATAGGTCTCCCATCTCAACTGCAATGTCCCATCCATGGAAGCAAAGAATGATTCTGTTCTTGGCATTATGTCCACTTGCCCTCCACCAGCACTGATCTCATAGTTCAAGGCAGTTACCCAATCACCCCCGTCACTGCTGTATTCAATGTTCATCCCATTATAATGACCGGCAGGCGAAGGATAACCATCAAGGGCGATCTGAAACCGGATGATCACAGTTGTCAGTGTCCCTACATTTATAATAGGCGAGTACATATAGTGTCCATCGTAGGGATTGGCAAATGTATTGGGTTGTGATGGAGACCAATAGTATGTCGCTGAAGGCGCATTATTATTGAAGTTTGTATTCCAAGATGATATTTGCCATTGCCCCGTATTGGAAGGATAGTTTTCTGGAATGAACTCCCAACCATCAGGTAGATCAGATGCATTATTGAAATGCTCATCTAGAAGAGTTTGCCCCATCAAGAAGGAAATAGATAAAAGAAAAATTGATCTTTTTATCATTGCACAATGATCTCCGCACCTCGCATTCCATTGATATCAATCTGGGCATCCTCATGGTCGACGATGATGCATTCGCTTAAATTATAACCAATGCTGTCATTTCCAGTGGTCAACGGATTGAAGATTAAATCTGCCAGATGCCCAGTACCCTCTAGGTCTAGTTTTACAGTCCCAAGAAAATATGCATACAGATCAACTATGTTATCATCATATGTATAAGTGAATAAGGGTGTTGATTGACTTGTGTCTGTTATAAAGATACCGGGTACAATAGTGTCCAGTTCCATCAGTTCATTGGGAAACTCTATTTGCAAATGTATACCAGAAAAAGGCTTAGTTGAATCTTCCTTGAAAACAATGAAGGACCCAATAAGTATAGAATCTGTTTGGGTTACTGTTTGGGTTTTGGGATAAAAGACAAGTGTTGGTGCACCTATGCCTTGCTCTTCATTGGCTTTGTGATCTACAGGATTATCAAAGATCTTATCATATATGGTACAAGAACATACAATGGTTATTACAAGTAAGGAAATTTTGAGGCCATGTAAGATCCGCACTATCTATCCTTTTGGAAGGGTTGAGTGAGGCATTCCTTTTTGATATATATTGGTATAGGGACGAGGGCCAAAGATCCAAGCGTGAATACTATTGGACACCCAACCAGTAAGGGTGGTTCCCGCAAGCGTAATCGCTAGCTTGCTATACAGTACGTGATCATCCCAATCTTTTTCAGCTGAATCCCTATAGTCTGCAATCTCCTTCTCATCATCAGTTGCATCATAGAGTTTTATATTTTCCAAATAACTTTTAGCTGATGAATCATAATTATTATAACTTGATATGAAGGCTAAGCTAAGAGATAGTTCTATGGCTGCCCATAAGCCTGCAGATAATGTATTCCCTGAATAAGCCTGACCCCAGCCAGGGACTGCCAGACTCCGTAATGCTGCTCCTATCGGAGTCTTGTCGTATGAAATCTCCTCTGGATTCAAAAACAATATGGCCTCTCGCTCTTTTTCCCATCCCTTCTGGACTTGATTCTTGGTCTTCCCAACCCAAAGACTAAGCTCATTGACCAAACCATTGTTATAATTTTTCAGATTGATCTTTCTTCTATGAATCAAACCACCTGAGCGCGTATTGAATAGCAGACCTTCCATTATCAATCGATCACCACTATGTTGTATTCGATTTAGTAGTACAAAATTCACATTATGAGTGCGCCCGAGATCCTTGATATCATCCATATATTTTGAGGCTGGATTATCATGGTCATCTATGTCTTCAAATAATGCATCGACAGATGAATCAAAATTAAAAGTGGAATTATTAAAATTATCAATTAATGACCGATCAATGCCTGCCAGGGGTTTATCAAAATGATTCAAGACCAAGTATGTAGCTTCTTGATCAAAGGCTGAGGCAATGCCAGATAACAGCATTAGGTAAAAAGTTACATTTATAGATCTCAATTACTTAGACCAAGAGGTTTTTTTAAAAAATAATTATATTTCTTTGGCTGGTCTACACGAATGGTCTGCTCATCAATGATCTCACCGATCTTGAACACTCGAAGCAAGTGATCACCTGCCTCTAATTTTAGTCGGACCAGGTCAACATCCCATCGATGTTCACCATTTAATTCAAATACTAACCCCTTCTCCTCTGTTTTGAACTTACATTCATAGATAGGGTTAAGAAAAAAGTCCAACTCTATGGCCTGAGCAGGATTTACAAGAAGATCATAGGTAAGTGGGGCGTAGCCTTTCTTTTTAATCTCGAACTTATGTACTCCAGGAGTAATTCTCTCATTGCGTATGGGGGACGATCCAATATTTACACCATCCAAATGAATATCGACTTTTTTTGGTATGGTATTTACGTCCAATTTTATCTGAGGGAAGATGAAGGTAATACCAAATAAAATAACCAAAGAAAATTTAATTGTCTGCATCATATTAATTTCCTTTTGGCAATCTATAGACGTTATGCATATTGACCAATCTGAGATCTCCTCGGTTTATCCATCCTTTCATCTTTACTCTTTTACTATTATCAATTTCAACCTCAATGGAACCAAAATATTCTCCTAGAGTCACTCTATCAACAGAAATTGCTTCACCTTCCTTTAGCAAAAATAAAGTTTCTGATCCAATTTCAGGACCATCACGAAAATGCACATTGTCTTTATTGGTCAAATAAATTGGTTCAACCATATCTCTACTAGGGCCAATACCTATATCTAACTTGAGTTTTCTATTATTAGAAAAATCTAGTTTTTTTGTATAAGGTTTAAAAATAAGATTTTCACCGGCTACAACACGTAGATGTTCTGCATATCTATATTCACCAGGTATTGCCAACTGGTAGAAACCCAACTCATTAGAACGTGTAGTATAAATGACATTATCAAAATTTTGAATTGAAACATCTACATTTGTGATCATACTATCGTTGCTATTGAAATAAGTATTACCAGAAACAACTAATTGACCGATCCTAATTGTCTTTGGTGGTAAAACGATACGTCCGAAACTGATTCCTTTGAATCTGACCGTAACAGGATCAAAATTCTTATCTTGGGGAATGATCTTAATTAGATTGGTGCTGTTTTGAATATCTAAAACACCTTGAGGTAGATAAGCAAGAAACTCTTTAGGCGCTTCCTGCAAAATAGATATAATTGGGCGAAGAGTATCCCCCTGTGCAAAGACCTTAAAAAGGATATTGTCTGGAACTGCGGCATCATACCTTAAGGGTAAAATAAGTTGTATCTCACCATATTCATAGGTAACAGATATAAGGGGCTGCCTGTTATTATAGATTATATCTGGATAGAGGGGGCCTTTGAATGAAGAGCATCCTGATAAAAGTATTACCAAAGAAATGGTAAATAAATATTGTCTTATTCTATTCAAGTGTCTCTAGTGCCTATTCATATGGAAAAATTTTACTACTAAAACATTGGTAGTACAAATATTGATACAGAATCTTTAGATAGTTATTCAAAATGAGCTCCGCAATGTCAGGCTATTTACCTATTGCTGAATTTTAAACTTTATTATTTGTTTAATCCAAGAAATTCGTAATAAAATAAGATTTTCTTTAATTAACATATTGACATTCACATTATCATTATAGATATCTAGTTACAAATCTGATCACCTTTTTTGTCCATTCTGTATATGGGGGAAATGTCAGACCAATCATACTCAAAGAACCATTTTTTTGCATAGATCGCTCATTGCTAAATGTAAGAAAACCATTGTGCCCATGCGATCTACCTATTCCACTTGCATTAACACCTCCAAAAGGCAATTCTAGGTTTAAAAAATGAGATTTGACCTCATTGATCACCATCCCTCCAGATGATGTATTCTCAATGATGGTTTTTATGTTCTTATTTGATTGTGAGAATATATACAAAGCAAGTGGTTTTGTTCTTTGATTGATGATCTCTATACATTCTTTCAAATTGACATAACTAATAATTGGTAAAAGTGGACCGAATATCTCTTCCTTCATAATATTCATATCCAAGGTAATTGAATCAAGTATCGTAGGTTCTATGAATAGATTTTCACGATCCTTCCCGCCCCCATGCACAACGGTGGCCCCCTGATCAATTGCTGATAATAACAATCGATCTAATCTATCAAAATGATGTTCATTGACAATTCTTGCCAAGTCCGGTGATTTAAATTTTTCATCAAATGATTGCCCATAGATAATATTGAGTTTATTTGATAATTGATCAATGAGTTGGTTTTTCTTGCTCTCATGAACAAGAATATAATCTGGTGATATACATGATTGACCAAGATTCAAGCATTTTCCCCAAGCCAATTTTTTGGTCACCATTTCCATCTTGGCCGTATCATCAATGATCGTTGGCGATTTACCTCCTAGTTCAAGGGTAATAGAAGAGAGATGTTTGGCTGCTGCCCCCATGACTATTTTCCCTATTGATGGACTACCAGTGAAAAAGATATGATCAAAGGGATGTTTGAGTAATTCCTCTGCTACATCCTGATTACCTTGAAAAAAGGCAACGCATTTCGATTCGAAAATCTCATTTATCATTCTTCCCATCATTGCGCTGACATTTGGTGTCAGTTCAGATGGTTTGATAATTATCCTATTGCCTGCTGCAAGTGCTGAGACAAGTGGACCAATGGTGAGGTTAAAAGGAAAATTCCATGGCGCGATTATCAGCACTACTCCCCTCGGTTCATAATGTAGCCAAGCTTTAGCTGTGGATAAGGCCAGAGTTGATTTCCCAATGCGTTTTGGTTTCATCCATCTTCTAAGATTTTTTTTTGCAATTTTTATCTCTGAAAGGACATACCAAATCTCTGCTAATTCAATTTCTGATTCTGGCTTTTGTAGATCTTTGTAATGCGCTTCTTTTATGACCGTCTTATTGCTCTTTATCCATTTTTCAACTCTAATCAAATATTCTATGCGCTTACTTAAAGTAAGTGGTGCATTATTTTCTAACTGTTTAGTAAAGATTGTATCTATGTCTTGAGATGTGGTCATATACAGAATAAAAGCTACGTTATGTTTGAAATTTTTAAAATCATTGTGTTCGTGATAAATAATATTATAAAACGAGTTTAATTATTCTATGATGACCTGTTTAAATAAAGTAAGTCCAGTTAAATTCATCTCAATTTTACTATGAAAGAAATAGAAAAAAATCTTCTCAAAAAGGTCAAAAATTCAGATAAAACAGCATTTCGCCAACTATTTTCTGATTTTTATGACACCTTGTTCCGATTTGTGGCCTACAGGGTACGAGATAGTGATCTAGCTGAGGATATCACTCAAGAGACTTTTTTGAGAGTTTGGAAAAAAAGAGAATCTTTAGTACCAGAAAAATCATTCTTTTCACTTATTGCACGCATATCCACTAACCTATGTTATGATCACTTCAGACACATTGAGGTCAGGAATCGGCATCAGAACCAGTTACCAGATTTTGGGAAATCTCATTTTGATGATCCAGAGAAAGTAACTCAAGCAAATATGCTTGAGGAAGAGATTCATAGAATTGTCAATGAAAAACTTCCTGATAAATGTAGATCAATTTTTATATTAAGTCGTATGGAGGGTAGGACTAATCCAGAAATTGCAGGAATGTTAGATCTTAGTGTTAGAACAGTTGAAAATCAAATATATAGGGCTTTAAAGGTTTTGAAAAAAAATTTAGATAACTATTTGTGAGTGATATACGGTTATATATCGTTATTATTGTGCTGAGAGACAATAAACATATTCGTTAAAATTGAAGTTAGATAATAAAGAAAAACTTATCTGGGAAGTTAGTACACAGACTCAACTTCCACCTGTTCCTGACAAGGATGCAGTGTGGGACCGTCTTGTCCAAGAAATGAAAATAGATCAAAATAATTTTGGCATAACTAAAAAGGAATCAAGTTGGAAACTCTGGCCCAATATGGGCAACAAGATCAATATTGCAATAGCTTATGGACTGATATTTGCTCTTTTATCTCCTTTGGCATACAACTTCTTTTTCACTAAAAAAATTCTCACTGGTAATGCACAAAATGAGACTATTTTACTATCAGATGGAACAA
This sequence comes from uncultured Fidelibacterota bacterium, assembly GCA_937893835.1. GTDB lineage: Bacteria > Fidelibacterota > Marinisomatia > Marinisomatales > UBA1611 > NZWG01. Next base: position 13,548 of record CALCSS010000004.1, on the reverse strand, counting down.
AGATAATACTCAATTCCAAAAGTAAGATCATTTATGGCCGTAACTATAATATTGATAATCGATCGATAAAACTAACAGGCGAAGCATACTTTGAGGTTGAAAAGAATGATTTGCCATTTACCATAGAAACAACCTATGGTGTAATATCTGTTCTGGGGACATCATTTAATGTACGTTCAAGAGAAGATGGTTTTGAAGTAGGTGTTAACGATGGAAGGATAAAATTATCAAATGAATCCTATTCCATTCATTTATCAAAAGGTCAATTCATTGAAGTCGAATCTTCATTTGAAGAAAAAGACATAGTCGATATTTCTATAAAGGAATATCCGGATTGGATAAATCAAAAGTTTTATTGCAATGAAACAAGATTAGATGAATTATGCTCTGAGATTGAACGTACCTTTGATATCCAAATCAAATTTTTAGACCAAAATCTTAAAAATCTGACTATCACTGGCATAATTGAAGCATCAGACTTGAATGATGTATTATACACAGTTTCCTTATTGACCAAGCATAAGTTTAAATTAGAGGATGATATCTGTACCATCCTCTAAAATAATAAAACTAGATTATACATTCCTTATAGCAACCCTAATTTTTCTAGGGTTTAAAATTCCTCTTTTATCTCAAGAAAAAATCGTATTCGATTTCAAGGATCTAGAATTGAAACCTGCGTTGCAAAGACTTATTGAGGAACATAATGTTTCAATAGTATTTCCAGATAGCATACCCAATATCCTTGTCACAGCTAGATGTAATGAATGTAATATTGATGAAGCAGTGTCTACAGTGCTCTCATCTACTAATTTGACATGGGAAAAAAATAATTCTCAATTTATTGTTCTACTACCACAATCTGAGCCTTATTTCATTATATCTGGTAGAATAGTAGACCAATTAACAAATGAGCCTATACCATATTCAAATATTTTTATCCCAAGCTTATCATTGGGAGATATCTCAAACCACGATGGTATATTTTCAATATCAAACATCTATGTAGAAACCTGCTCATTGAGCATATCATACATTGGATATGAGAGTAAAATACTAAATATTACTTTCCCAAAAGATAATAAGAAAATTTTTGAAATTCGTTTAACACCAAAGATATTATCTTCTAAGGAAATCTCAATATTTGGGACACCAAAGGAATTTATGGACCGTTCTAATAATCTAGGGCAGGTATCTTTTTCCCCTAGGCATATATCTACACTACCAAATTTGGGTGAAGTTGATATTTTTCGTTCATTGCAGTTCCTCCCTGGAGTTCAATTGGGTCTCGGAGAGACATCAAATCTATATATTCGTGGTGGATCGCCAGATCAAAATCTTATCTTATTAGACTGGATGCCCATATATCAAACTGGGCATATGTTTGGGTTTGTAAGTGGAATCTCAGCAAATGCAATTAAAGATATCCAAGTATACAAAGGTAGTATACCTTCAAAGTATGGTGGACGCATATCTAGTGTAATTGACCTTTCTTGCCGGTCTGGTAATAGTATTGATGCACATGGTTCATTATATGGGAATTTGTTGAGCCAAGGTGTTTCAGCAGAAATACCTATATTCAAAAGAGGTAGTTATATAGTGACCTATAGAAGGTCTAATCCTTCAAATCATTATTCTACACTTTATACCTCGATTCAGAAATATGTCACTGGAGATGATCGTTTCAATTTATTAACTGAATCTGCATCCGAAGAAAATGATCAAATATCAAGTGACTATGATATTTGGTCATCTTATCAAGATATAATTAGTAGACTTTCTTTACTGATTACTCCGAAACATAGATTGACAATAACTCATATAAATGGCATTGATTCATCTTTAGAAGATAGAGGGTATTTTGGATTTAATTCAATATTGGGTAGTGATGATGTGTTGATCAAAGAAGGTAATAAAATTAAAAACGAGGGCATGGTAATGAATTGTTATTCTAATTGGAGCCCTAATTACAATTCTCATTTAAGTTTATCTCGATATAATATCAAAAATAATTCTTTATCATTACAATATCCCAAAATGAATGATGATACATATTCATTGATGAATGAAGCAAAAACCACCAATAAGTTTTCTGATAGATCCATTCGCTTTCATCAACAATATAAAGGAATAAAAAATCATAGTATTTCGACCGGGATACAAGAAACATATTTTGAGGTAATCAATAAATCAATTAATAAAGATGGCACATCATATAATTCATCTTTTGTAAAACAAAGGGCATTCAGTCACACATTCTTTTTAGAAGATGAATGGAGGCCCTTCAATCAATTGGAAATAAAATCGGGAATCAGAGTTCTATATTTTGAAATGAACAATAATAAATTCTATCAAGAACCTCGACTATCAATAAAATATAAAACACATCTTAACCTCTCCTTGGAAGCATCATTTGGACAACATCACCAATTTGTCCATCATCTTAAAAATGAGACTACGGTCCAAAATAATTGGTTACTGTCTTCAGATGGTATTCCAATTACTACCTCGCTAAATAAAAACTTGGGACTAAATTGGGATAATATAAAATATGCTGCCTCATTTAGTGCCTATGAATGTTCAATGAATAATCTTTTTCGGCTTGACGACTTTTCCACAATTTTTGACCATAAAGAAAACTCTACTTCTAGGATTATTCTAGGCTCTGGAGAAAAAATTGGGATTGAATTAATCTTAAGGAAGAAAAGTGGTGTAATCAGGGGATGGGTATCATATCATTTTAATCAAACAGAATATAATTTCCCATTTTTTAATAATAGTGAATCATTCCTAGCAGACCATGATAAATCACATGAATTAAAAACTGTAGCAATTGCACGGATCTGGGATATTGATATAACTGCGAATTGGGTTTTTTCATCTGGTGGACTTTATACAGATATTAATAATATATATGTTGAACCAGGTTCTGGATTTGAAATAAATACAACTGGCAATATCAATAAAGAGAGACTGCCACCGGTACATCATCTAGATATTGGCATTTCTAGATCATGGAAAATATCACCAATAGTTATGGATGTTGGTTTTTCTATTTATAATATATACAACAAAAACAATGTAAGTCATAAGAGGTACAATCCCTATACGCCCCAGCTTTCAGAATCAAATGTATCAATGTTCGGAATTACACCTAGTATCAATTTAAAAATTAGTTTTTGATTTTTTGTGGAGGCGGGGAGAATCGAACTCCCGTCCGAAATAGAGTGATGTAGATCATCTACATGCTTAGTCTTCCAATTGGTTTCTCATTTGAACTTATATCAGAGACAAAAATAAGCACAAACCAGTCTGTTTTATTTCATCTCAAATTCACAGACAAATTTGAGACTAGTCTATGTAGATGACGTTCCTGGACCAGACCATAGACTCATCTAATCCGGAACGAGCTGTAGACTTAAGCTGCAGCCATATAGCCGTAATCGGCATTTATAGGTATGACAGGTGATTAAGGAGGGAACTGTCATCCTCCGCATGCGATTCAACATATCTCATATCTCGTCGATACCGATCGCCCCCAATTTTCAAAAAACATACAAATTCAATAATTCTGATATAGAAATGAGAAAAGGCTTCTAGCGCCAACCTGAAGCCTTTTCGAAAGAAAAGTTGAATTTACTATACATCAACTTTAGTTCATTTTTCATCCTCTTTCCTTAAAACTTCTTTTAAAAAAAATCATCAAAAAGAGGCCAACAAGTATAGAACATATTGAAAATTAATCGCAACTGATAAAGTTGTTTTTTTAAACTTTTTTTACCACTTATACTAAACTCTATATCTGCAACCGTACAATTGGTAGAGCAATGACTTTTTAAACCATTGGCTCACTATTCTAATCCATCTAGTCAATAAGATCAGGTAGAGGTGTTACATCCGAGGTAAGAAGAATCAACACCTCCACCTAAAATAGTCTTCTATACTGCAGACCAGTCATCAACTATAAAACGATTTATTAGTAAAATATACTTGTGATGTATATCACAATAGGCCAAAAATAAAATATTTAAAAAAGTGGTTTTTGAATGTAAAACGGTTGAGCAGTAGATTGATATATGAAAAAATATTATGTATATGTTATTGAACTAGATGAAAAAGTTGCGACCTATAATAAGTTCCGTAAAAGAAATCCAAAATATATCAAAGGGAATGGATGTGTTTATGTTGGGCAATCAAGTAGAGTCCCCAAGTTAAGATTTGAACAGCATAAAGAAGGCTATAAATCAAATAAATACGCAAAAATATACGGTGTAAGACTAAGACCTGATCTCTATGAGAAATACAATCCTATCCCTACAAGAAAAGACGCAGAGAACATCGAAGAAATGTTAGGAAAATCATTGCGAAAAAGAGGTCTGGGTGTTTGGTATAATTGATACAAGTTTTGCTAGACTAATTAATAGAAGTTGAATATGATTGAATATGATAAAGAAGAATTAAAAAAGAGAAGACCTCTGAACTTCCTTGCTATGGTGATCACATTATTATTCATTTTTCTAACTTTTTATTTGTTAAATCAATGAAAACACTCAAAATCAAACAAAGACCAATACTTTTTATTCTTACAATCTTTACTTATGGATTAGCATCTGAATGTACAGATCATGGAACGGCACCTTTTAGTGGAACGATCTTTATTGACCCTGATATTATCACACCTGATGACCCTACTACATTTGAAAGTTTATATTATAACGGAACAGCACCGAGAGTAATGTATGATAGAAGAGATGCAGATTGGATAAATGAGAAACCATTTCTATTTCCTGCAAAATATAATGATGGATTACAAATTGAGATACAGGTAAATCCTGAGTTTGGAGATTTTAAAACAGCTCAGATCCAAGCAGAAAAGTATGCTATTGTAATTGGACGTTTGACCACACAGTTAAGGAAGGATGTAGAGACAGTTTGGATACATAAAGGTCTAAAACCATTTGGTGGAGGGAATAACAACTTATTAATTCATACCGACTGGTCAATCAAACATTACGAGGGACAAGGTATTTTAGAGGAAACCTTTGTGCATGAGGCATCGCACACATCGCTTGATTCCTATCATGCCAAAAACGCAGATTGGCTTGAGGCTCAATCAAAAGATTGCATTTTCATATCAAGTTATGCTGAGGAAAATCCAGAAAGAGAAGATATTGCTGAAAGTTATTTACCTTATTTTGCGATTAGATATCGTCCTGAAAGAATTTCTCAGTCATTAAAAGAAAAGATAGAACGGACCATACCAAATCGCATTCGATATTTTGATGAAAAAAATTTTAATATGCACCCTCTCGAATAATAAAAAATGAATGTTAATAAAATAGACTTTAAATGGGGTATCATTGGTACTGGTGGCATTGCAAATGCATTTGCAAGAGATCTGGAATATTTAGATGGACATAGGATATCTTCTGTTCTATCAAGATCAATGAAATCTGCTAATGATTTTTCTTCAAGATTGAAAAATTGCAAAGGTTTTGACAATATGGAGTCCTTCCTTCATGACCCAGACATAGATGCTGTTTATATTGCCACCCCGAATACTTACCATGCTGAACAAACAATCAAAGCATTGAAGGCAAAGAAACCTGTGCTTTGTGAAAAACCCTTTGCTATGAGCGCAAGTGAAGTAGTATTAATGGTAGAAGCATCAAAGATTAATAATACAACCCTATTGGAAGGAATGTGGACACGCTATCTACCTCATATTGAAAAGGTTCGACAAATCCTCAACGATAAGACCATTGGCCAAGTGGAATCAGTATTTGCTTGTCATGGCCAAAATTTAAAACATTCAAATAATCAAAGACTTTGGACAAAGGAACTGGGTGGTGGTGCTCTTTTAGACCTAGGTGTCTATGTTATATCCTTCGCACATTTGATACTGGGCAAACCAAATGAAGTATTGGCCACGTCAATTTTCACAGATAAGGGAGTTGATGCAAAGACCTCTATGATATTCAAATATGATAATAATGCAATCGCTAACCTCAGTTGCACCATGTATGACACTCAACCCAACAGAGCAATCATATCGGGTGAGGAAGGTATAATTGAGATAGATCCTACTTTTTACGGGCCAACAACTATGTCAATAAAGATGAATGATGGAGAGATTATATCTTTTGCCAATGACTATGAAGGCCATGGCCTGCGCGAACAGGCAAAGGAATTGGAGAGATGTGTTACAAATAATATCATTGAATCACCACAAATGAAACACTCGGATAGTATCGCTGTAATGGAGTCAATCGATCAAGTTAGAGAAATGATCGGATTGGATTTCAATAGTTAAATTGACAAAGAACACCTTAAACATTTTCTTTATGATATTAGGGATCATCCTTGTCCTGATTTCAACTAGACATCTATTGATAATTCCATTGTTAATTGGAATTGTTGTTATAATTCAAGGGGTTTGGGGATATCTTAAAAAACAAGACGATTAAATTATTTTCAATGATCTCAAAATATTCTTTTATAGTATTGATAACATTGTCCAATCTATATGGTCAGAGAGAAATAAATATTAAGTCCCTAGTCAATATTGATAAAACCTATAGAATAAAAGGACAACAAAAACCTGCCGATGGTATTGTTTTCGATTTTAAAAAAGAAAAAAAGGTTAAAATAGGTAGATTGAAAAATGGTAAGAAAGTTGGTGTTTGGATTGAATGGCATCCTAATGAACGTAGATTACAAGAGACATATAAGAATGGATTATTGGATGGTCATGTAAGCCTTTTTTATAAAAATGGTCAGAAGGAGTGGCGACATACATATAATAATGGAATTTTAGAGGGTAATTATACTCGTTGGCATCAAAATGGACAGAGAACGACAGATGGTTTTTTTGAAAATGGAGTCCCTGTTGGAATATGGACTTGGAGAGACAAAGAAGGAAATATCATAAAAAAGGAGACCTTTAAAAAAAGGGCAAAGGGTTTTTTAAGCGGTTTTACAGAATATATCGATGTAGAAATAGTTCATTAGAAATGGTAAGCACTCTGTTTAGTTTTTTTGAAAAGAGATTGATTGGTAGATTTTAGATATCAATATTGAGGATTAACAAAATAAATGGACAATCAAAGAACCCTACAAAATGGAGAGATGGTAGAAGAATTGGAAACTTCTGTACAACTTATAATTAAAACGAAATGCCCAACCAAATGGGTTATTGAGGATCTAGAAACAGGCCAACGATATCGAGCAAATGGCAATACTGAAATTGGTAAGATGTTTACACCAATAACAAAATAATTACATACTAAATATGCAATGATAGATAATAATAGTTTTCTCACTCACGTACCACCAATGGGCATATATGAAACTCTATATGCATTCCAAAATTCCTTTGGGACATATATGGGTGAAAAGGGAACACACCCTTGGAGCCAAGGCTTTCCGTTGACCACTCAAATTCCTGGTGGACCAGAGATGCCAATATCTATACAGGTCACTTCAGAAGACTTGAAATATCCAAAAGCATGGGGTCAACCAGAACTTCGACAAACAATTGCTGAATATTACAATCATTATTATGGATCATCAATTGATCTTGAGAATGTCATGATATTTGCTGGAGGTCGACCTGGTCTTATTGCACTATTAATGTTTCTACAACCAGATATTAGGATACAAATAGCATCAACAGAGTATACCCCCTATTATGATATGTTGAGATTAATGAAGCGCGAATATCATCTTGTTGAGAGCACCATTGACAATCAATTCTATCCGAGTATTGAACAGTACATTGAGGGTAGCTCCAACCAAAGAAAACTTGTGTTGTTAAGCAACCCTTGCAATCCAACTGGGATCACTAGAAAAGGAGATCAACTTAAAGAGTTAGTGGAAAGATCTGCTTTTGCTGATAATGGACTCTTAATTGATGAAGCATATGAGTTATTTCATACGACACCAGTAAGTGCAATGGAGTATATTGATGATATAGACAATTCTAATCTTTTCGTAGCAGGTGCTGCTACAAAGGGTCTTCAATCACCTGGAATTCGAATCGGGTGGGTGGTTGCTGCAAAAAAATATATAGAGATCTTAGGAAACTACTCATCCTTTGGTATGGGTGGGGTTTCTAGGCCATCACAACTATATGCATTGCATTTGTTCAATAAAGAAAGAATAGAGCTTTCACGAAATGCAATACCTGATTTTTATGATGGTCAGCGTAATCGCTATGGTAAAAGATTTCTAGAGTTGGGTTTGCAATTATTTTCAGGCGATGGTGGTTTTTATCATTGGTGTAAACTACCCGGAGATTTAACAGCTGCAGAATTGAATAATAGACTATTTAAGAAAGGTGCAGCAATATTGAAAGGTACGGATTGTGATATGCATAGATTAGAAGAGAAATCTCATCTGAACCAATTCTTTAGGTTCTCTTTTGGCCCTCTTCTTCCAGAATCTTTTGAATCGGATATTACCATATTGAATAAAGCATTGGCTAATTAACTTAATTTATATATCCATATATACAATTATCCAAGAACGGGATTTATTTGTTTCTATTAACCTGATTCTAACCTTACTTTCATATAGTATGGATAAACTCTAATATGAATGGCTTTAAAGAAAAGTTAAAGACAATCATCTTCGGCACGGATACACCTGCAGGTAAACTTTTTGATGTTGGACTCATTGTTACCATTGTTCTTAGTGTTCTACTGGTGATGTTCGATAGCGTTTCTGAATATAAAACAAACTACGGGGATGTCTTTTATACAGCGGAATGGATTTTTACGATCTTGTTCACCATTGAATACTTTTTGCGTATCTACTGTATACGACTGCCTTCGAGTTATATCTTTAGTTTCTTTGGTATTGTAGATTTTCTAGCCCTTATCCCAACTTATTTGAGTGTCATCCTACCAGGCGCAGGTATCTTTTCAATTATAAGGGTGTTACGTGTCCTTCGTGTATTTAGAGTTTTAAAACTAGTTCAATTCATGGGTGAGGCAGATATGTTGCGAAAAGCAATGCTCGCCAGCCGACGAAAGATATTTGTATTCCTATTTTATGTAATGACACTTGTGGTTGTTTTAGGATCTATAATGTATTTGATCGAAGGAGAGAAGGCCGGCTTTGATAATATCTTCCGAAGCATCTATTGGGCAATCGTCACATTAACTACAGTCGGATATGGTGATATCTCTCCACAAACAAATCTAGGACAAGCAATTGCCGCAATAATTATGATAATGGGTTATTCTATTATTGCAGTACCAACAGGCATAGTGACCTCAGCCATGCATTTCACAAAAGATGATAATAAAGGAACATGTGTGGTATGTGAAAATCAAGATCAACCAAAAGACGCAAGGTTTTGTAATCATTGCGGAGCCAAGATGCACAATAACAATTAAGACAACTAATTGGCTTACGATCCAAATAATAAACCAATAAACCAGTCTAGGATAAAGGATATGGAAATGGATGATAAATGGATCATTGATTTTTTAAACAAAACGAAGGTCGGCCACATAAGTACCCAAGATAATGCCCAACCTTTCATAAATCCATCTTCCTTTTTCTATGATGCCAATAGACATGAAATATATTTTCATTCAAACGCTTATGGAAGAATGCGATTCAATGCGGAAAAAAATCCAAAGGTATGTTTCGAAGGTTTTAGGTCGGGTCATTTATTGCCCTCAAATCTTGCATTGGAGATGAGTTTTCAATACAAATGTGTCATTGTATTTGGACGTATCAGAGTGATTAATCCGATGACAGAAAAACGTAAAATACTGAATGGGCTACTAGATAAATATTTTATTGAAATGGAATCTGGAAAGGATTTTCGTCCTATAACAGATGAAGAACTAAAACAGACCTCTGTTTATGGAATTGAGATTAATTCATGGAGTGGGAAAAAAAATTGGGAGGAGAAAGCCGAACAGGCTGAAGAAGGGGAATGGCCTGATTTGGATCTTAAATGGTTTGAAATGTATTAAAAATATTTTTTCCATGACTCAGTGGATTCTGGCCATCGTGCCGTCACCTTTTTTAGATTGGTCCAAAACTCAACTCCACTTTTCCCAGTTATGTCACCATGACCATATTTTGATTCATTCCAACCACCAAAACTATAAGGCTCCCTTGGAACTGGAACTCCAATGTTTATTCCAACCATTCCAGAAGATGCCGTCTCTGAAATAGTTTTTGCCACTTCACCTGATGTTGTGAAAACAGCTGCAGCATTCCCGTATGGATTATTGTTCTCAATTCTCATGGCATCTTCCAACGTATTGGCACGTATGATTGATAATACTGGTCCAAAGATCTCTTCTTTTGCACAAGGCCAATCGGGTTGGACATGGTCTAAGATCGTAACTCCTAGCCAATACCCTTCTTCATAGCCTTTCGGAGATATGGGATTCCGTCCATCTACCAATACCTTTGCTCCCATTTTTTCTGCTTCTTCAATATATCCAGATATACGGTCAAGAGCAGACCTACTAACTATGGTACCCATATCCCTACCAAGTACATAACTATTGGCCTCACTAACTAATCGATCGATGATGTGGTCTATCTCTGCAACTCCGACCGCAACGCTCGCGGCCATGCATCTTTGCCCTGCACTGCCCATAGAACTTGCCAACAACCCCTTTGCTGTACTATCAAGGTCAGCATCAGGAACTACGATCATATGATTCTTTGCACCGCCTAGACAAAGTGCTCTTTTTCCTAAAGATGTAGAGCGAGAATAAACAATATTGGCAACATTTGATGAACCAACAAACGCGACAGCCTTTATTTCTGGATGATCACAAATACCCTCAACAGCTTCTTTGGAACCATTCAAGACATTGAATACTCCATCAGGCAATCCTGCTTCTTTTAAATATTCAGCAATCTTCAATGCAGAAAGAGGTGTCTGCTCTGACGGTTTTAGTATGAAACAGTTACCAGCGGTAATTGCCAATGGAATCATCCAAAGAGGAACCATTGCTGGAAAATTGAAAGGCGTGATGCCTGCCACAACACCGAGAGGCTCATGCGTCATGGTACAAGTTATACCATCTGCGACTTGAGATGAGTCACCATTAAAAATATTTGGAAGCGAGGTTGCAAATTCTACAACCTCCTTACCTCTCATAATACTTGCCTTGGCATCATCCAAGGTCTTTCCATTGTCTAACGCTATGATATTTGCTAATTCATCCAAGTGTGACTCAATGACCCTCTTGAATTGGAACATGATCTCTGATCGCTCTCTAATATTCAATCTGGACCATTCTGAGAACGCACTACTTGCAATCTTTACAGCATGGTCAAGGTCATTACGGTCAGAATCTGGTATAGTGGCAATCTCTTGATTGAAATATGGTGAGATGACCGAAATATTTCTATTTGAGTTTGAATGCTCATAGTTACCATTGATCCAGTTTTGTCTTTCTCCAAATTTCTTATATTCGATATTGCTCATTCTTATCCTTTATCATTTTTTATGGAATTTTTAGAGCGCTAGAAAGAATTTCAAGGCTCTCGTCCAATTCTTCATCGGTAATTGTAAGAGGCATTAATGTGCGTATGATATTTCCATACGTACCCGCAGTTATCATGACCAATCCATTATTTAGAGCATGTTGATGTATTCTGGATGTATGCTCCTTGTCTGGCTTGTCATTATCATCAATTATAACTATGCCTTGCATGGCTCCCAATCCTCTGATCTCACTGATCCACGATATCTCTTTTTTTAGAAGATTGATGGTATCTATGACCTTTTTCCCAATTTCGATCGCACGCTCGGGCAATCTTTCATCATCCATAACATTTAAAACTGCAAGTGCTGCCGCACAAGAAACAGGATTACCTCCAAATGTTCCTCCAATACCTCCAGTATGGACTGAATCCATTATTTCAGACCTCCCAACTACTCCACTAAGAGGTAATCCACCGGCAATCGACTTGGCAATGATAAATAGATCTGGCTCAACCTTGAACTGTTCCATAGAAAATAGCGTACCAGTTCTACCAAAACCTGTTTGTACCTCATCAGCCACCATTACAATATCATTATCATCACAAAATTTTCTTATTTGACCCATAGCATTGTGCGCTACAGGAATGAAGCCACCTTCTCCCGCAACAGGTTCAATAACCACGCAAGCAAGAGATTCAGGGTCAATCTTTAAAGAGGATAGATCAAGACTTTTTTTTGGAAAATCAATCCGGTGTACATTATCGAGAAAGGGTCCAAAGCCCTTTTTGTAGGGATCTTCCTTATAGGTCATTGACATAGTCATTTGAGTCCTACCATGGTATGCATGGGAAAAAACAAGAATATGAGTTCTTCCTGTATATGTCTTACTAATCTTGATCGAATTTTCCACTGCTTCTGCTCCCGAATTAAAGAATACTGACTTACAATCACCTTTGATTGGAACAATATCAGCGAGTCTGTGGGCAAGATCCACATATGGTTGATAAGGAGCAACTGTGAAACATGGATGTACATATTGATTGATCTGTTTCTCGATCGCATCGATTACCTTAGGGTGTGAATGACCGACATTCATAGCGCCTATTCCACCTGCGTAATCAATGAATACATTGCCATCCACATCAATAAGATTTGATCCTATTGCCTTCTCAATGTAAATACCACAAATAGACCCATGTCCATTTGCTACATTATCTTGTCTCTTTTTTGCCAACTCCATGGACCTAGGTCCAGGTATGGCAGTTCTAATATTTACTTTCACTTCTCAGGTCTTCCTTCCTTCATCAAGATCATAGGGGAACCAGTAATCCTTCTCTCTTATTTGGTAATCGATCAAAATATGTTTAGGCTCTCTGAACTCATCTAGACCTTCTATGCCTAGTTCACGTCCACCACCAGACATCTTCATCCCTCCAAATGGTGCGGCCTCATTGTCAGTAAGAGGATCATTGATCCAAAAGGAGCCTGCTTTTATGTCATCTGCTGCGGTCAAGGCCTTTTCCATATCATTGGTATAGATATTACATCCTAGGCCATACATTGAATTATTTGAAAGTTCGATGGCCTCCTCAAGTGACTTGATCTTTTGAATGGGAATTATGGGCCCAAATGTCTCTAGATTCATCATTTCCATATTACTAGTCATATTGTCAAAGACAGTTGGTGAATAAAAATATCCTTTTTCGAATTCTGCTGGTCTCAGGCCACCGCAAAGAAGTCTTGCCCCCTGATCTATGGCGGTCTTGACCTTCTCCTCTGCCTTTCTCAATTGCATCATTGAACACATGGGTCCCATATCTGTCTGACCATTCATTGGATCACCTAAACGGACCTTTTTGGTCTCTTCCACAACTGCTTCTATGAAGCTATCTGCTATGGATTCCATGACAAACACTCGTTCCAACGAAGTGCAAACTTGCCCTGCATTGAGTAGGCCTCCCCATGCCGTGCCTTTCGCAGCTATGTTGATGTCCACATCATCACAAATGATGATCGGGTCATTCCCACCTAATTCCAAACTTGTTTTTTTGAGTTGTTTTGCAGCCATCATTGCGATC
>CALCSS010000003.1 GCA_937893835.1 uncultured Fidelibacterota bacterium | reverse complement strand
ATAAGGCAAAATAAAGAAGAAATGTCTATCCTAGAATCATAGTTGAAAGAGGACTAAACTGGCAGAATATATTAGTTTTCTTTATCGATGTTCCAAATGTGCGAATAGAATTGTATTGCGAAATAACCCTGTAAGATCAATACTTCAATTGTAATAAAAATAATTATTCTAAGAGTCTATTTTTATTTTACTATTTTAAAAAAATAAAGGAAGATTCAAGATAGTTGTTCCTTTTGAGTATTTAGACAAATTGGTAATTTATCGACAGTAATATATATTAAAGCGGGTGTTGTATGATTGCGATCAATCCAGTTTTCCAAGATAGAGACATTAGTTTGATCCTCAACACTCAGTCATGATTATATAATTAAAAAGGAATCAATCATGAAACAATTAATAGATGCTATTGAGTTCCACGTTCTAATTGTTTTTATTTTAAATTTGTTAATACTACTGTCTAGTATATAATAAGACGTATGAAAAAACCACTTATAGCCATTGTTGGTAGACCTAACGTTGGTAAGTCAACATTCTTTAATCGATTACTCAGTCAACGCCAGGCCATTGTTGATGCCCAAGAAGGTATTACGAGAGACCGCATATATGGTGATGTGGATTGGAACGGTCAAACACTCCAGCTTATTGATACTGGTGGATATATCCCTGAGGATGTAGACCAATTTAATTCAGCAGTCAGAGAACAGGCTCAGGTGGCTATGTCAGAATCAGATTTAGTAATCTTTATGGTGGATGGAAAGCAAGGGCCAACTTCCAGCGACCAAGCGCTTGCACAATTCATACGTAAAAGTAATAAACCATATTTGTTTGTGGTCAATAAATGTGATGGGTTTAAGACTGATCATTTGGCCTATCAATTTCACGAATTTGGTCTAGAGGAACCCATTCCGATATCTGCACTTAGCGGAAGATTTACTGGTGATCTACTAGACTCAATACTGGATAAACTTGATCTATCAAATGATGTTTTTATTGAACCTGATGACCCTGGACTTAGATTATCTATTGTTGGGATGCCTAATGTTGGTAAATCATCTCTCACTAACTCCTTATTACAAAAAGACAGATCAATAGTCACTCCAATTGCAGGTACGACCAGAGACTCGATTGATGCAGAGGTGATATGGCATGGAAATAGAATCACACTCGTAGATACTGCAGGTTTAAGAAAATTGGCTAAGATAAAGGATAAGATAGAATACTATTCAACAGTAAGGACTAATAATGCAATAGAGAATTCAAATATTGTAATGGTATTGATTGATGCAGAAAAAGGTTTTGGTAAACAGGACAAGAACATCATTGATCATGTGATATCAAAGGGTAAGGGCATGGCTCTTGTTGTTAATAAATGGGATCTGGTTAAAAAGGATGCGTATACAATGAAAAGTTTTGAAGACGAGATCAGACATGGATTCAAGGCATTGGATCATTATCCAATAATATTTATATCTGCCCTGACAAAACAGCGTATTCATCGTGTCTTGGAAATGGCATGGGAGGTACACCAACGTGGAAGGGACCTATTACCCACAAAGAAACTCAATGATGTACTACTTAAAGTTTTGGCAAAGAATCCACCACCAAATGAGCATGGTAAGGCTATTAAGATAAAATATGCAACACAAGTAAGCCGCGAGCCAGCAGTCATTGCCCTTTATGCAAATTTTCCAAAAAAAATAAAAACTTCCTATAGGCGTTATCTAGAGAATAATTTCCGTCAAAATTTTGATTTGACAGGAATACCAATTAATCTCTCCTTTAGGCGAAAATGAATCGGATAACTGTAGTAAAGGCACAAAAATTTGTTTCAAAGGTCAGGCAATCTCAGTTTATTTCATATATAAGAAAAATTGAATCTATTTCTGATTTTAGATCATGGCTCTCTCAAATAAAAAAGGATCACTATGACTCCTCCCATGCATGTTGGGCTTACAGAATGTATGAGGATGATCAATTAATAAAACATTCATCAGATGCTGGAGAACCTTCTGGAACTGCAGGACAACCTATTTTGAAAGTTTTGGAGCAGTATGACATAATTCAGACTGGTATAGTGATAGTACGCTATTTCGGCGGAACTAAATTAGGTAAACGTGGTCTCATTGATGCGTATTTTGAATCTGCTAAGAATGTGGTCGATCGATCAGAATTGATTCCATGGAGTGACCCTCAATTTTACCGGGTTATGTGTCCAATGAGCTATTATGGTATATTATCAAAAAATATTATGAATATAAATGGGAAGATTATAAAAGATGAGAGTGGTGAAGAATTACAATGGGTGATTCAGATAGATAGGAGCATGACCAACAAATTAATCAAGACGGTTAGGTCTTCAACTATGGGTGAAGGCAATCTCGATAAAATAAAAAGAGAAGCAAAGATAGAAGAACCATAGGTAGGTGACTGAAAATAATAATTATTGAATATTAAAGGTCACTATTCAAATCTACTCTATCTTGAACCGGGGTCCATTCCTTAAGGTCGAGAGATGTATATATTATGCCTTCTCTGGTAGTAGCAGTAAAAAATTGTTTTATATCTTCGCCATATGCAATTCTATTTATGGATATAAAGTCTTTTCTATCAGATATTTGTCCAACCAGTTCAATGTCTTTGCCTATGGTCTGTGGATTTTTATTCTGTAGTTTGAATAATTTTCCATGGTTTGTTAAATATGCGAATCCTGTTATGGTTGGAGCAAAACCAAAATTATAGGATGTAGACCCTACTAAATATTCCGATTTATCGTTAAGTAAAAGATCTATGTTCTTTAGTTGTTGATTGGAGAATCCTTTACCAGACTTTCCAGCGGGCCCTGGTTTCCCTGGATCTCCTTTTGGCCCTGATGGACCAGTAGGACCAGTAGGACCAGTAGGACCAGGTGGGATGCAACCCACAATGATAATTGATAGGATAATAATTTGAAAAATAGATTTATTCATTAATTAGAGAATAAATAGGGAAGTGCTATTGAATATGCCATTGACATTATGATCAATAATTCTGATACCAAAGCAGATATAAAGAAATAGAGTGCTAGACGTACATTCTCATTTTTTACTTGATTGATGGTTCCTAAAGCAAAAACTTGGGAAGCAAACATCTCATAGAGGCCATCCTCATTCTTTGCTATGGATTTTAAATAGACAGCGTATTCATCAGAATTTCTAAATCGACTGATTCCGGCAAAAAAGGTAGGGTTTATCACTTCATTCTCTCCAATCTCCACATAATCAGGTTGAATCTTGTATCTTCTAATCCATCGAATAATCCTATTAAAAAAGGTAGTTGCCTCTTCATTTTCGGATTGATTCCTATGTTTGCTAATTCTTGGTATGATCACTCTCACAAGGTAATAGATCGTTGCCATTGCTGAGGTGAAGTATATCATCATCATAGTGAAGATGAAGAAATTCATCTGGATCTTTGGGAAGTGAACGATAAAAAAGACCATAAACACCCCCAAGATAGATAGAAGGGTGAAGGCTTTTTGATCGGTTCGTTGTATTACCTGCTGCTCTCCAGATAAAACCTGAAGGAGTGCATTGAATTCTTTACCAGTTTCCATTATTTGCCATTAAAATTTGGGCCGAATTTTATCATAACGAACAAATTTATCCTAAAGTTTATCTTTCTTAAAGCATTTATATTTATATCTTGTTTTTATAAGTGAATATTTAGGTAAAGTCTTCTTGTGAAAGAACCAATAATTATCTAATATGCCCGTCCTCAAACCCTATAAGAATTAAATATGATCGCGGGGTGGAGCAGTCTGGTAGCTCGCAGGGCTCATAACCCTGAGGTCGGAGGTTCGAATCCTTCCCCCGCTACAAAAAAACCCGTCATTTTGGCGGGTTTTTCTTTAATGGACAAATAATTTCAATTACTTAGATAAAGAAACCTTATCATTTTTTGACACTTTCCCAGATCTCAATACTTTTGAGTACCATCCACGTCTATTCATCATTGTTTTAATGAATGTATTTACTTTTTCGTTTCCAACATAAGACAATACCCTAAGATTAGTGCATGGTTCACAGATGAATGATATCTGAATTTTAGCAGACCCAACATCTAAGATCTGACCTGGTTTAATTGATCTATAGTCTAGACCTGTAATAGTGAGATTCTCCCCAAGATCTCCAGGCTTGATGGGCCATCCCTCATTGTTCAACTCATCAATGATATCCTGCGTTATTATAAGTACAGCCATATCAGGATCATCAGCTTTTTTTGTAGACCTGAAATTATTATGGTCGCCTTTAAGTCCTAGTTTTGTAATGAAAGCATCGTTTACAGCCATCTTTGGCAAACCTCTTTCATTCTTGGTATTTGGTTTAATATTTATTTGGAAGATTTTGGAATCCATACATTATTATTCTGCGATTTGAGAATCTTTCTTTGCTTGTGGTTTGATTTTCTTTATAAGATCTTCTGATAAAGCATGTTGTAATTTCATCCAAAACGCAGGATTATCATGCTTCAAATTTTTCAATCTCTCACTATTCCAAGATACGAATATCAGTTCACCTGTGGCATGAACATCAGCAGATGCTGGTTCGCCTGATAAAAAACTGATCTCAGCTATAAATGCACCTCTATCTAAGCTAGCGATTGGCATTTCATTAACCTCGACATTTGCTGTGCCAGATAAGACAAGTAATAGATTATCCTGATGGTCACCAGATTTGATCAAATAATGATCTTTAACAGATTTTATTGTACCCATATTCCAAAAATAAAGGAATTCATTTGAGGTTAAGTTTTTGAATATGCTATAATAGAGATCTCGTATCTCATCCGGAATCATCTTGGGGCGTCTATCTAATAATATCTTTATGATATTGTAAGTATTTACGATTACAAATATAGCAGTCCAAAAGGCTGCAGATGTATTGTCAGCATAAAAGTAATGATAAGAAAATAGTGAGATCTGTGCTGCTGTAAGTGTCGTTCTAAGCCATAGAACTTCTCTTATTGCCAAAGCTATGAATGTTAACGCATAGCCCATATTTAATATTATAACTGATTGATCCATAAGGTCGGATAATTTTAGATATTAATTATATTTCAACTTTGTTTGATAAATTTAATGGAAATATGAAATAATAAATTAAATAATTAACATCTTCATAGATTGTACTTTTTAATAGGTAACTGATATAATTGAACAGGGTGTGATTTAGCAAATAGTTTTTATAGGCAATAATAATTAACATAATTAGGTAATATGAAAATATTTATTATTCAATTTGTTGTTCTTTTTTATTCTTGTGCATCGGATAAAATGGAATTAGGAAATACGGTGACTTTGGATTGTGTTCAGCGTGATCCAATTGGAATGATATCGGAAGATCTCTATCAGGTAGGATCGGTCGTGCCTACAGACACACACCCATCTTTTACAAAAAAAGTAAATGTTTGCGGGATTACTTTGATAGCTGGGGATGAGGTCTCTACTTCATTCATGCAAAATGTGGCTCAGACCATCAGTGAAATATTTATTGTGAATGAAAGTACTGACACTCTTTTACAACAAACATTATTAAAAAATCTTTACCTATATAATACAGTTATTCCTTTATTCTATGGTGAGGATTGGAGTGAGACCAGTTTAGATGGGCTCATGGATGAGAACAGCGTGTGTGACATTATAATGGAGGGTGTCTCAGATCCTGTTATGGAGGTGGTAGAGCACATCCTTCACCATTTGACAGATATAGGTGCACACTATACATTCCCATCGGATTGGGGTCTTACTTCTTCATCTAAACTATATGACCTGACCCAAGAGGCAATATCGCTTGGGTATTATGATATTTCATCTTATTCTAATATCTCGAATATTGGTATTAGGAATAGGGTTATTATACAAGAGTATGCATATTGGGTTATATATACAGCCTGGAATCTGAGGAAGTACTATGGACCAGAACAAAGTGAATGGTCTATAGTTGATGGAGATGAATTACAATCAAAATTACCAAGGTCATATTCACTTTTTATGGAGATCATTCCATCTATAATGACATGCCCTAGCAAGCAAACGCTTGATTTATTTTTAGAATGATCCTCTAGATCACGATAGATTCATTAAGGCAGATGCATATATTAGATAAGAAAAGAATAATCAATATTCTAAATGGGCTGGACCTGGTTCCGATCATCGAAGAGGGATTTATTTCATATTCCAAGGGTGGTAGTATTATTCCACCCGTAGGGGAATTGACCTTTGATGATCCACCAGGAGATGTACATATTAAATATGGATATATCATTGGTGATTCCTATTATGTCATAAAGATCGCTTCAGGATTTTGGGAAAATGAAAAATACGGTATACCCAATGGACAGGGAATGATGCTATTATTTGATCAAAGGACAGGTAAGCCAGAAGCAATCTTATTGGATGATGCGTTGCTAACTGATATTCGTACAGCTATTGCTGGTCAAATTTGTGCACAAAGATTTTCCAATCAGATAGAAAGGATAGGAGTATTCGGAACTGGTCTCCAGGCTAGACTTCAGGTTGAATATTTAGCTAATATTACAGACTGTAGACAGGTAATGGTCTGGGGTCGTAATGAAAATAAAATGAACATCTACAAAAATGATATGAATAAAGTGGGATTTGAAGTCGTATTAGGTAACTCAGCTAAAGAGGTAGCATCAAAATGCAATCTGATCATTACAACTACAGCGAGCAAAGAACACTTGGTTTCTGATGATGACATATTGCAAGGGACTCATATTACTGCAATGGGTTCTGATACTCCTGATAAAAGAGAATTAGGTCCAGGAATAATTGAAAAAGCTGATCTAGTGGTGGCAGACAGTATTGAGCAATGTCAGGAAAGAGGCGAGATAGCATGTGCGATAAAAGATGGTCTAACTTGCGTTGACCATATCGTCGAGCTGGGACATATCCTCTCAGGCCAGCATCCAGGAAGAGAGCACCATTCACAAATTACAGTGGCTGACCTAACTGGTGTGGCTGTACAAGACATTCAGATTGCCTCTGCTGTCTATAAACAATATATGGAGACAAAAAATGAGATTTGAAGAATTTCAACTTGAACGAAATCAATCATTATTTGAGAATGAAGTAGATTATAATCTATCTGAGAGTGGCGTTCATCCATTGAAGATCTCTGAGATACTTACCAGTGAAGAACAGGAACAGGTATTGGATACAGAACTCTTTTATGGATATACGAATGGAACACCTCAATTAAGAAAGAGAGTTATTGATATGTATGATCAGAATCTATCTTTGGATAACGTATTGATCACATCAGGATCTGCAGAAGCAAATTTTCTATCTATAATGACACAATTGGAAAGAGGTGATGAGATAATATATATGGTTCCCAATTATCTACAGATCTATCACTTGGCACGTAGTTTTGGCATTGATGTTAAAACACTTCCTATCAGGCAGGAAATAGGCTGGCAATGGGACCCAGATGAGTTAAAAACCATTGTATCTTCCAATACAAAAATGATAGTGGTCTGTAATCCAAATAATCCAACGGGTGCAATAATGAAGAATGAGGTTATGGATAGGGTCATTGAGATCGCTGAAGATCTAGACTGTTGGATTCTTTCCGATGAGGTCTATAGAGGTGCTGAACTTAATGGGGTTGAGTGTCGATCTTTTGCAGGTGCAACAAATAAGACCATAGTAAATGCCGGTCTTTCAAAAGCATATAGCCTGCCTGGACTTCGCATTGGTTGGACCGTTGGTTCTAAGGCATATATTGATAAAGCATGGTCATTTCATGACTTTACGGTCATTAATGTATCCTACCTAAGTGATTGGATAGCATCAAGGATCCTCACAGAGGAAAGAAGAAGAAAAATATTAGACCGGACCAAGGATCACTTGAACCATAACCTAGATCTACTCTGTGATTGGGCAGCAGACCTGCCTTCGATCACCTTATCTAGACCAGAGGCAGCTGCAATAACTTTTGCTAAAATAAATCTTGAGATGAGCTCTGAAGAATTTGTTTTTGATCTAAGAGATCACCATAGTGTATTGCTTACTGCCGGAAAATGGCATGGCCTAGAAGGGTATGTGCGATTTGGCTATGGAACACCAACTGATTATGTTGAAAGTGCCTTAAAAAGAGTCAAATCTTTTTTGAGTGATAAAAAATAGAGAAAAATTAGATAAATTTTAGAATTAATATTTTAATAATTACGACTCATTTAACCTTTAGCAATGGAGATGGATTCTAAGATGGCTGTATTAAATCCCTATATTTTTCGTGAATATGATATTCGAGGTAATGTTGCCGAAGATTTCCCTGAGCATGTTGTAACCAAATTAGGAAAGGCATTTGGTACTTTTGTAAGCCGTGCAGGTGGTCGGGAGGTGGCCATCAGTGGTGATATAAGACTTACTACACCAATGCTCATTGACCAATTTAAAATTGGTGTTCTTTCTACTGGGATTGATGTGATCAATCTTGGAATACTACCAACACCTGTCAATTACTTTTCCATGTTTCATCTTGGAGTCTCTTCGGCAGTTCAGATCACTGGAAGTCACAATCCTCCAGAATTCAATGGATTCAAACTCTCAATGAATAAAAAACCAGTCTATGGAGATGACATACAGACACTATATCATTTGATAGATAATATGGATTTTGACGAAGGTGAGGGAACGGAGGCACGGTTCAAGATACTTGAAGTATATAATAAAATGATCATGGAGAAGATCAATATAGAGAAACCACTGAAAGTGGTTATGGACTGTGGAAATGCAGCAGCAGCAATCAATGCTCCAGAATTATTTAAATCACTGGGTGTAGAATTAAAAGAACTTTATTGTGAACCTGATGGTACGTTTCCAAACCATCATCCAGATCCCACAGTTGAGGAAAATCTTATTGATCTTATTGATCAAATTAAAACAGGAGAATATGATCTAGGCATAGCATTTGATGGAGATGCAGATCGAGTTGGAGTTGTGGATGAGAAAGGTGATATTCTTTGGGCCGATCAACTTATGTCTCTTTTCTTACCCGATATACTTAAAGAAGGTGAAGATGTATTATTCGATGTGAAATGTTCACAGGCTTTGGAAGATATGATTCATCGATATGGAGGTAATCCAGTTATGTGGAAGACAGGACATTCACTGATAAAACAGAAAATGGCAGAACTAGGATGTAAGTTTGGCGGCGAAATGAGTGGGCACATATTTTTTGCTGATGATTATTATGGCTATGATGATGCGCTCTATGTTGCAGCAAGATTACTTGAATTATTATCACGAACAGAAAAAAGTTTATCACAATTGAGATCTGAAATTCCAGTCTATCATTCCACCCCAGAAATGCGATTGGAAGCAAAAAACGATGAAGAAAAGTTTATTATCACAGAAAAGGCCATAGATTATTTTACTGAGCACTACGACTGTATAACTGTAGATGGTGTTCGGATAAAGTTTGGTGATGGATGGGGGTTGGTTCGTTCATCTAACACTCAGCCAGTCATTGTATGCCGATTTGAAGCGAGTTCAGTCCAAAGAAAAGATGAGATAATGGATTTGGTCTTGAGCAAACTAAAAGAATTTGGTGACTTGAAACTTGGTGGACATTAGTGTTGGAATTCAAAGAACTGATCGAGTTTATACGCTCAGAAGTAAATAATGGCCTAAAGAATATTCCAATACCAGAAACTCCTAAATATCTTTATGACCCTATACGTTATTCCATTAGAAGTAGAGGCAAACGTTTTAGACCTATCCTAACGCATCTATCCGGTAGAGCTAATAACATTGATCCAGATGCATTG
>CALCSS010000002.1 GCA_937893835.1 uncultured Fidelibacterota bacterium | reverse complement strand
ATTATTGGAAGTCCTTTTGAATATGCGAGACCTTTACAAAATCCTAGGCCTATTCTTAGACCGGTAAATGACCCAGGACCAATACTAATAGCCAATGCATCTATCTCTTCTATGGTTTTATTGCAATCTCCTAGGGTTGTATTTATAAATTGAGGGAGTCTTTCATTGTGCTCTCTTGGACACAATTCCTCAACGCAACTTAGTACATCATTATTTTGAATGATAGCTGTACTGCATATTGTGGATGAGGTCTCAAATGATAGAAGAACCTTAGACATCAATATCTATTCCCATAACCTCAATTTTCCTAGAATTAGGATTTCCCTTTATCCTAGAGAATTGGATGCTAATAATGGTATCATCAAATATCTCACCAATAATATTTGCCCATTCTATTAGAGTAACACCTTTTTCAGGTCTTAAATATTCTTCACCACCGATCTTTAAAAAATCATTTACACCTTCCAACCTATAGGCATCAATGTGATATAACCAGTGGTCTTTACCCTTATACTCTGACACTAATTTAAAGGTCGGAGAACCAACCCTTTCATTTACCCCGATTGCTCTCGCAAAGCCTTGTGTAAATGTTGTCTTCCCCGTCCCAAGATTCCCTATCAAGGCAACCACACTACCGACCTTAGTTTTTTCAACAAGCTTTTGTGCTAGGAATTGGGTATCGGCAATGGAACCACTATTGAATATCATTAAGATCTACTTTTCATTATTGCAAGTGGGACTATCATTTCTTCCATGCTAATACCTCCATGTTGAAATGAGTTATTAAACTTACCTTGATATTTATGAGCCTCATTTGGATATATGAAATAATTATCATTCTTTGCTATTACATAACTTGGTTGCGGCCCAAACTCAGGAAGTCTATAATCCTTCGGATCTTTTATGACCAAAGCATTCTTTGGATTGGTATTAATATTTCGACCATATTTATAGCGTACTCCTGATGACGCAGTACGATCAGCAGATACCATAACATCATTTTGAACACGAATACTACCATGGTCACTCGTCATTATTACAGTGACTCCCATTTCTGAATAATATTTTAACACTTTCAATAGCCATGATTGCTCAAGCCAATTTTTAACTGCTGCTCTATACCCAGTTTCATCAGGAACTATTTCTTTTAGTACATCCATTTGTGAACTCTTATGTGCTAGGATATCAACAAAATTGACAACCAATGCAATTAGGTCTTGACTGGCATATTCCTTGATACGACTCTGAAACTTATTCCCCTCTTCCACAGCCCATATCTTATGATAATGGACGGAAGTATCTTTCAAATGATGCACCTTTAATTGATCGATCAAAAATTGTTTTTCATATTGGTTCAGACTCGGGGCATCCTCTTTCATGTCAGATGCTTGGCGTGGATATTTTGAGATCATCTCATCAGGAAACATACCAGAAAAAATTGCGTTCCTTGAATACGGTGTTGCGGTCGGCAATAATGACAAGCAGTATTCTAGCTCAATATTAAATAATGGCTCTAATAGAGGCATCATTGTCTTAAAATGATCATATCGCATACAATCGACAACAAGCAAACAAACTTTCTCATGATCTTTTAGCCGAGGGACAACATATTGAGGCACAATATCCTTTGTAAGCATAGGTCTGTCTTCCATATGTATCCATGCGCTATAATTGGATTCGATGAAATGCGTAAACTCCCTATTACATGTATTTATTTGTTCCTCAAGTATATTACCTAGCCCAGTGTCCTTATAGGTATCAAATTTTATTTGCCAATCTACAAGGCGATCATAAAGATTCCACCAATCATCTACAAAGAGGGTCTCTTGCATCGTCATATCTATTTCTTGAAATTGCTTTAAATATTCACTGGTCGCCTTCTCTTGAGTGAGTTTTTTCTTTTCCAGGGCCTGTTTGCACGCCATAAAGATCTGACTAGGGTTTACAGGTTTTATCAAGAACTGCTCTACCTGCCCTGATATAGCTTCGTCCATCAGCCATTCATCCTCAGTCTTTGTGATCATTATGATCAACTGACTCGACCGATGTTTTTTTAATTCAGAAAGAGTCTCGATCCCATCCATCCCCGGCATGGAATGATCTAATAGAATTAGATCAAATTGATTGGATTTAGACATTACTACCGCATCTTGACCATTGGTGGCTTTGGATAAAGTATATCCCTTCTCTTCTAAAAATAGGATATGAGGCTTTAGATGTTCAACCTCATCATCGACCCAAAGAATATGCCCTCTTGAATTTGTCATAAATGGATTACCTTATGAATTATAAATAAAACGTGCCAAAACCAAAAAGTTCCAATTTCTATTTTGATGTCATTGCCCATACTCCATCCCAATCCTTATCAGGTGGATTTTCTCTGAACATTGAGCATCTATTGATATACACGGCAGATGGAGTGGTATTCCTAGAGGTGAAATGATCTTCCATGGTATCAGCTTTTTCAAAACACTTGATTGCCTCATTCCATTCTTTTTGGAAATAGTGATCCAGTCCTTTTTCAAAAATTCTAATTAGATCGATAGATTCATTATCTGCGTTGTCTTTCTCTGAGATCAATTCATAGACCTTGACAGGTATATTCTTTCCCTTGACCTGTACAAAATCTAAAAATCGAAAGATAAATCTATCTTTTGCTGATTCATATATATTCTCACCAACAAAGTTGTAAACACCATATTGTTTTGCGGATGACTCAAGTCTAGCAGCCAGATTGACCGTATCTCCCATCATTGTATAATTCATACGCATTTCTGAACCCATATTACCTGTGACCATCTTACCACTATTGAGCCCTATTCGATGCTGCATTGAATAAACAATATCTGGCCAATCATTTTCATTGCGCCATTTTTCTCTTAATTCACCAAGCGCCCTTTGCATCTCCAAAGCTGTAACACAAGATTTTATCTCATGATCATCAACATGAACCGGAGCACCATAGAAGGCCACAATTGCATCTCCAATGTATTTATCCAATGTTCCCTCATTGTCCAAGACAACTTTGGACATCACCGTAAGATATTCATTCATTAATGCAACCATTCGCTCAGGCTCTAGTGCTTCAGAGAATGTTGAAAAGTTCTGTATATCCGAAAAGAATGCCGTATGATGGCCCTCGACACCTCCTAGTTTAGGGGCCTGTTTTTCTTCATACATCTTATCCAATACTTCTGGTGAGATATAGGTCCCAAAGGTCTCTCGTAAAAATTTCTTGTCTTGTTGCTCATGTAAGAATTGAAAAATAATATTTGATGCATACGTCAATATAAGACCCGCTATGGGCGCTATGATAGGCATTACATACGACTCACCCGGACCAGGCAAGGTAACCTGCAATTGATCATAAAATAATCCGTATATGCTTGAAGGAAGGACACTGGAAATAGTTGATTTCCAAAACCACAAATAATCATTTGCAAACATTCCCATGGCAAATGCATAGTACAACAGTCCTTCAGAAAATATGACTATTCCTGCAATAATTGGGTGTAGCTCGATCTTTGTTAGCAAAATATATGCAATCGTACATAGACTGAAAATCAATAGAAAATTAACAAGAGGATAGGGTGCCCCTTCTGCCATATAGCGGGTGGTCTTACCTCCAAGGGCCTTGATGTAATTATTATGAAGTAGGGTCTGTATGGCATTTGCATGGGTTTCCATTCCCGGTGTGAGTTGACTCATATCCATATAATTGTAAAATGGTGTGGACTTGACATCATGAATCACTTCTACATTTACACCCAATATTACGATCTTATCATAAAATGGTGACTGAGTTATATCGAAGTCTGAACCTATGCCCATCATTTGCATCATCTCATTTCTCTCTGATTCACCTTCAATTGCTGATATCCATTCGGGAATCTCACCAGGAATAAATTGGCTCATCCAGTCTATGTCCTCTGGCAGATCGTAGTCTTGTGTATCGAGTATTTGTGATAGAGAAAATCTTGGAAAAGTACCCCACGGTTTAAATGCATTATCACCAGGTATCTTATATCCAGAAGGAGGGCCATAATAATTGACCAAAAAATTATTTGTTCGCCCATATGAGTTGATCCTTAGATCACCAAAACTCCAGATCAATTCTTCTGAATTAAAAGTTGGTAGTATGTCGTCTGGCATGTCCAAATAA
Source organism: uncultured Fidelibacterota bacterium (assembly GCA_937893835.1). GTDB lineage: Bacteria > Fidelibacterota > Marinisomatia > Marinisomatales > UBA1611 > NZWG01. Next base: position 752 of record CALCSS010000002.1, on the reverse strand, counting down.
GATTTGACACATTTCAAACCTAAGGTCAAGTACGCAACATCTGGATCATGTTCCATATACCCCGCGATGCTATACTGTCTTGAAAATCCATCAGTGTCAAGCATATCATTGATCAGACCCGTTTCTGGCTTAGCATCCATTATCTCATCGACAGGATAGGCAATATAGGTAGGCGGAACTCTTGTGGCCTCACGAACCATTTTAACATCCATGATAATGTCCGTTCCATTTTCTTGGGCTCTTTTTATGGATTCAGCCAAAATGATATCTCCATGGCCGGGGAGGTATTGCTGGAACTCTGGAGGCAGATTTCCACTTACACTTCTCAAATATTGCGATCTTGCATCAGGTGAGTCAAATTGTATGTCAAATGCAATGACCTGCGCCCCTGCTTTATTCAAGTTATCGACCGCTCTAGCCCAAATATCTCCCCTCGGATATGGCCAAGGATACTTATCCTTAAGAATGCGCCATGCCTCGTCATCCACCTCAACCAAGACAACATCAGTCCCCATATCAATGATCGTGGAATCACTAGCACGCCAACCGGTCAATGGCCCACGAACTGAATGGAATCGATAGTCGTAGGTCTTTAATTCCAAAAAGTCGAATACACCTGTCCAGTGAAGAAGGCAGGTGATTATGACCGCACACATGGTAAGACCTAGATCTACCAAATGGTCTTGAAAAAACTTTTTTATATCATCGATCAAAATCTGTATCCTAGAGTAAGATTAAATCCTGAACTATTA
>CALCSS010000001.1 GCA_937893835.1 uncultured Fidelibacterota bacterium | reverse complement strand
CCACGATATCCAAGACCGTATGGCCATCTTTTTCATTAAAGGAAATAAAGATATCCGAAGATGATAATGGATGAAAATTCTCTCGAAGAATACTGCTATCTACCTTACAAACATAGACTGAATCAAGACCTCCAAAGACATCATTGTACCCATCTCGGTCAATATCATATAGTGCCAATATATTGGCATCTTGTTGTGGATATCCATCTGCGATAATGGAATTGGTCAAAGAAAATCTCATTGTATCACGCGCGACTCCAATTTCCTCAATTTGAATATAGGTTGATGAACCATCATTCGCTTTTGTGGAAGGATAAGTATCAGGACCAAACTCTGGTTTCAATCCCTCAAGGCTTGGATTTGCCAAGACATACTGCGTATTCCCCTTGAACCACATATCTCCAAAATATCCTCCAGATGGGTCATTGAACAAGAAGATAGATGGATGACCGATATCCTGCGCGCCATCAGCCTCTTCTAGGTCTACGCCCATGGATGAGATATCATCATTGATACCATATCCGTCGATGGATGAAGAAATCATATTCTCATCTATGTGCCATATCAAGAGGCCTGAAGCAGGTAAGGCGATGTCATAGTTAGGTACCGATACAACCACTCCATTTTCGTCTTTCTCGATACCCGATGAATCTTGAAGAATTTCAGTATATGCTGGATAAGTACCATTTCCTGATGTTTGCCCCATCAAATACCTGATCGAGTCTATGCTGACACCTTCACGTACATCATTACTACGATTCTCGATCAAGTAATATTCATCGTCTCTGATCGGGATCTTTATAATATTACCTTCGCTTCTAGTAGGTAATTGAATATCAGTATTGTAACCAGGAGAATAAGGCATCTCCCATCCTGCATGGATCCTAGACCAAGCTGTTGGTGGTGCAGGAATCAATCCTCGACCGTTGTTTGACCCCTGGTCCATAAGACCAAATACACCTATCCTACTTTCACCTGATTCCACATTCCATAGAGGAGGAAGTCCAACTGCAAAACCAACCATCAGTGCGAATGTGCCAGTTAGCCCATACTGATATTCGCAGGGCTCTGCCGCATCAGAGAACATGGACTCTGAAATGTCAAAAAGAAG